>JAUTCQ010000015.1:300000-405821 GCA_030673845.1 Verrucomicrobiota bacterium JB022 | reverse complement strand
CACGACGGTGGAGCAAGGCTACGTAGTCTTCGGGCCGATCTCGCCGGACGCCGGGCTGGATTACCAACTCGTCTCCAGCGACGCGTGGGGCGACTTCGTGTTGCTCGACAGCAGCACGATGGAGCGCGAATGGCGCAATGTAAACGGCCAGACGCAGCTCTTCGCCAAGGTGCCGTTTAGCGCGCTTCCGCAATCGACCGGCTCCGCCAGCCGCGTCTGGTTGACGGTAAACCCGGCGGAATAAAGGGCTTTCATCCCCTCGCTACTTCCAGCGAATCGCGTGGAAGGCTAGGTAGGTGGCGCCGACGACGATGATCACCGCCGGGCCGGCGGGCCAGTCGGTCGAGACGCTGAGGGCGAGGCCGGCCCAGGTGCCGAGCCAGCAGAGCAACCCGGCCACGATCATCATCTGGCCCAGCGACTTGGCGGGACGCTCGGCGGCGGCGGCGGGTAGGGTCAATAAGGCGACCACGAGCACGATGCCGACGAGCGACATCATCATCACGACCGTGACCGCTGTCAGGATGAGCAGTAGCGTGTAGAGCCGACCGGCGGGGATGCCCCGCAATTCCGCCCAGGTGGCGTCGAAGCACAGCGCCCGCAGGCTCTGGTAGCCACCGACCACGAGCGCCAGCACGACAATATCGAGCAAGGCTACCCACCAGAGGTCGTGCGAGGTGACGAGCAGCAGATTGCCGAAAAGGTAGCTCATCGGGTCGACCGCCGCCGGGGTGGCCGCAAGGAAGAGCAGCCCGATGGCCATGCCGACCGACCACAGGACGCTGATGAGGCTGTCTTCGCGGTCGGCTGCCCAGCGGCGACCGGCCGCGAGCAGGCCTACGGCGATCAGGCCGGCCCCTAGCGCGCCGAGGCGAGGGTCGAGCCACCACCAGCCCCAGTTGTATTGGGCAAAGAGCGCAAACCCTACCCCACTGAGCACGGCGTGCGCAATGGCCCCGGCAAGGTAGCTGATGCGGCGCACGACCAGCACGGTGCCGATCATACCAAAGGCGGGAGCGGCGAGCAGGGCGAGGATGAAAGCGAGGCGCAGGAAGCCGAACGAAGGATCGCCCAGCAGCGAAAAGAACTCACCCATGGTGATGCCCTTCTTCCGTATGGTCGTGGCGCACGGCGTGGACGGGGCCGCCATACCAGCGCTCGATCAGCTCGGGCGTCACGGCCTCGACCGGGTGCGTCTCGGCCTGGCGTTGCACGCAGATCACGCGGTCGACGAGGTGGCGCACAAAGGCGATGTCGTGCGAAACAAGCACGATGGCCATCTGCTGATGCAGCGCACGCAGGCGCTCGACCAGCCGGGCTTCGACAAAGGCATCGGTCATGGCAGTGGGCTCGTCGAGCAGCAGCACCTCGGGCTCGACCGCCAGGGCGCGGGCAATGAGCACCCGCTGTTGCTGCCCGCCAGAAAGGGAGGCGAAGGGCTGGCGGGCAATGTCGCGCAGCTCCAGCTCTTCCAGGCGCGCCTCGATCTGCTGGCGGTCGGCCCGGCTCATCCAGCCCCAGGGGCGGCGCAAGCGGCCCATGGAGACGACTTCGCGCACGCTGATCGGCAGCTTGCGGTCGAATTCGAGGCGCTGCGGCATGTAACCCACGCGGTGGCGGGTCTGCTTCGGGCGTCCGCCAAGCAAGCGCACCTCGCCGTCTTGCGGCTCGATCAGGCCCAGGAAGAGCTTCAGCAGCGTGCTCTTGCCGCCACCATTGGGGCCCACGAGGCAGACGGTTTCACGCGGCTCGATGCGCAGGTCAACACGCTCCACGGCGTATTCGCGGCCGTAGCTGTAGCTGACGTGGCGGCACTCGATGGCAGGATCACTCGGCGACATGTTCGGCTTTCCAGTTGGTGGCAAGCTGCTCGGCGATGGCCAGCAGATTCGCAAAATAGTCTTCCTCCAAGGGGTCGATCGTCACCAACTGGCCGCCAAGGGCTTGTGCCACGCGCTGCGCCGCCGTTTTCGGGTCTTGCGGCTGCACATAAACAGTCGTCACTCCCGCTTGGCGCGCCGTCTGGATGATCTCGCGCAGGCGCGAAGGGCTGGGCATGGCGGCTCCGCTCTCGATGCTCAAAGTCCGGAACCCCACCTCGTCGCCCAGCGGGTCGAAAGCCGGGTGGTAGCTCAGCATCAGCCGCCCGTCGTATGGGGCAAGCAGGGTCTCGATCTGCGTCTGCAGGGCGCGCAGACGCTCGCGCAGGGCTTCTGCGCGCTCGGCCACCGCCGCCGCGTCGATGCCGGGCAACTGCTTCACGCCGGCCTCCAGCGCATCGACTTGCGCCAGCACCTTCGCGGGGCTGGTCCATTGGTGCGGTGCATGGTCGTGGTGGTCGTGCGCATGGTCATGATCGTGATGCGCGTGGTCGTCTTCCTTCAGATCGACCACCACGGCCTTGGGCGCGAGTTGCCCCAGGCGACGACGCCAGGCCTGTTCGTAATCGACCCCCGCCAGCACCACCAGATCGGCCCGCGCAAGGCCCGAGAGCTGCGAGGGGCGCGGCTGATAAGTCTCGCAGCTCTGCCCCGGCGGCAGCAGCACGTCGACCTTAGCATCCTCGCCCAACAACGCCTCTACAATGGGACGATAGGGAGGCACACTGACGACTGCCGTCGCTGCGGACAGCGAGCAGACCCAGAAACAAACGACTACCCCCCAAAGGGTTCGAACGAGGTTGCGCATCAGAACAGTATATAGAACGCGTCAAGCGCTGTCGAATGGCGGCGAGAGCTTGACCACAGACCAGTTGAGGAACATACCCAGCTCGTGGGCATTTTTCGGAACAACGACTGGTGGCTGGAGCGCAAACGCGACTACCAGCAAGACCCCGCGCCGTATCAGATTGGCGGGTTTGTGGTTGGGATGGGAATTGTGGTGGTCGTCGCTTATTTCGTGATCTCGAGCTTACAGCCCGATTATTCCGAGAGTTTCGACACCACCGGCGAAGATTACCAGCTGGGCCCGCGCAACGCGCAGCTGGCGGACGAAGACTTGAACCCGCTTTCGGCGGCCCAAAGCGTGGTCGAGCGCCGCCGCCAGATGCAGACGCTGGTCGAGCGCGTTTATCAGGCGGCCGGAGGCAAGGTGGCGCTGGAGGAGATGCGCTCGATCCGTAAAAACGGCACGCTGGAGCAAGGCGACGAAGTGCTGGAAGTCTCCTACCAGTACAAGCGCCCTCAGATGCTGCGCTTTACCGTGAGCCTGCCCGATGGCTCTTTGCGCATGGGCTACAACGGGCAGGAGGCCTGGCAACAGTATGTAATTCGGGGACGCAACCTGCCACCCCAGCCCTTGCCGGAAAACGAGGCTCATATGATCGCCGGCAATGTCGAGCTGGTGACGCCCTTGACCGCATATTTCGACAGCTGGGACGACCTGTCGTGGCAGGAGAGCGCGACGGTGGGCGACCGCGAAGCCTACGTCGTGCGCTACCTTGGCAGTCACCACCCCCGCCAGACCTTCTACATCGACAAACAGACTTATTACGTGCTGCGCCGCGAGCGCGAGCATATCAATGCTCAGGGCAAGGCCCAGGAGGTGGCCGTCGTGCTCGGCAACTACCAGCAGGTCAACGGGCTCTACCTGCCCCTCGAGGAGACGGTCTTGATCGACGGCGTGCAGGCCAATCGCTTCGAGATCGAGTCGATCGAGCCCAACGTGGGACTCCCGGATTCGTTCTTCAGCCCCAACCCGGCCGACATTGACGTGCGCGAGGCGCTGGAAGGCCAATAGGAGACGCTACGAGCGGCGCCCCGCCCGGGTGCATCCTTACGGCGGACGTGTTCTGCAGTGTCGGCTCGCTTCGCAAGCCTCAACTGGGCGACCATCCCCAGTAAACACACTTTCCGTACGCAAAGGCGCCGTCCCTACCCCTAGGGACGGCGCTTTTACTCTGTACGAACCATACTCCTAACAAGATTATCTGAAGAGCTTAGTGCAGGGTATGTCGATTATTATCGGGGTTGGTGTAATCGACATACGCCATGGGGTCGGTGCGGTAAAGGTACTCTTCGAGGTTGGTGTAGCCGTCGTTGTCGGCATCCCAGGCACCATCGCGGCCGCTCTTGGGGTTGAGGCCATGGGCGGTCTCCCACTCGTCGGGCATGCCGTCGCCGTCGCTGTCCGCGAGGCCGGTGGCCCCTTCGGCTGGCGGCGGGAAGTCGGCGTCTGCCCACATGTAGTAGAGGTCCATGTTGTCATTTTCATTGCCGTAGGGCTTCCAGATACCTCCCTTGAGGTGAGGCAGCTTAGACGTGCGGTCAACAAATTGCTGGAGAAAATGACGATCGGTTGTATCCCGGGTTGGCAGGTAGGCACCGGCGATCGGCACCAGCAGCTCTTCCAGGTCTTCCGGATCGGTCCAGGTGACCGGCATCGCGCGGAAGGGCTGCTCGATGTAGGCGCTCTGGTGCTCGATCTTGAAGGGCTCGACCGTGTCTCCGCGCTCGTGGACGTTGTCGGCGTAATAGACGGCGTCGCCGGCCTCGAAGCTGTAAGAGTTCGGGTTGCCGGGGATGTCGACGATGTAGTTGCCGACGAAGTTGAAGCGGCTGTGCGGACGCAGCGAGTGACCGCTGCGCAGGTTGGCCATCAGGTTGTGACGCCAGTCGATCAGTACGCAGTCGACTTCGGGCGAGCGGCTGAGCGTGTTGTAAAACAGGTTGTGGTGGAAGGTGCCGAAGCCGCCGATCTCGGGGCCATACGGGTGGTCGCCCAGGCCGGCGAGGCCGGGCCCAAGCAGGCAGTATTGCACCGTGAAGCCGTAGAGCGACGACTCAAGGCCGATCATGCGCATCAGCTCGTCGCTGGCGTAGGCAAACGAGCAGTGGTCGAAGATCACGTTTTCGAGGCGGCCGTCGGTGCTCATGCCGTCCTTCGTCGTCGGCGGGCGCAGGCGGAAGCGCACGCCACGGAAGATCAGGTTGTTGGCGCTGAGGCAGAGGCGACCGTTGATCTCGACGCCATCGCCGGGGGCGGTGTAGCCGATCAGCGTCATGTCGTCGTTGGTGATCCAGGTGTCGTCCGGCAGGTCGATCTGGCCGCTGACGGCAAAGAGGATGACGCGCGGGCCGTCGGCCTGCAGCGCTTCCTTGAGGCTGCCGGGGCCTTCCGGCGCGGTGGTGGTGACGTAGATCACACGCCCGCCGCGGCCCCCGGTCGCCATCGCGCCCATGCCTTCGGCACCGGGGAAGGCCGGGATGTAATTCGTCGGCAGCGTCTTGGGCCCGCCGGAGACGACGAGCCAGAAGAATGGGTCGTGGTCGAAGCGAGTCGGCGCTTCAACCGGGAAATCGCGGATGTAGAGGTAAAGGTGGTCGGTGATCTTGGCACCGTAGGCACCCCACTCCGGGTCTTCGAGTAGCTGGGCCCCATATGGCTTGAACGCCTTGACCAGCTTTTCGATGCGCTTGACGATGTCTTGACGCACTTCGGGCAGCGGCTGCGTGGGCAGGTACTTACGCGCCAGCTCCACAAACTCCGGGTCCATTTGCGTGCGGCGGTTGGAGGGCGTGTTCTTGCGCTTTTCGAGCAAGGCTTCGAACTCCTCGTGCGCCTTCGGATCGGTCGTGCCGCCGTAGAAGGTGCGGTGCCACATCGAGTCGCGGCCGACCCCGATCAGCACGGGGTCGTTTTGCGGAATCCCCCCCGTGGGTAGCGTCGTGAATTGATCCCACTGCGTCTGGTAGTCGAGGATGATCGACGGGTAGTCGACATTTGTCCCCGGCACCACTTCGACGCGGACCGACGGCATTTCGCCGAAGTGGCGATACGACTCCTGCCCGAGGCGGGAGCGCAGCGCATCTTCCATGGCCGGCTCGCTGCCGAGGCGCACGAAGAACTCCGGATCGAGCAACGCTTCGCGCAACAGCGGCGACTCGTCGATCAGGGCAAACGCGGCCTTGGCTTTGGGATATTTCTGGGCCAGCTGTGCCTTGGCGTCTGGCGCAGCCTGGCTCGCGCCCGGGGCCGCCGCGTGGGCAGCCACCGAGAGGCAGCCCAGCGGGAGGGCTGCCAACAGCGCGATCGAAGCGTATTTGGGGAGGGGATGCTTCATGATCAAGTGGGGAATCTCGTCTCTAACGGCGAACGACCAAGACCCAGTCAGTTTTCTTGTCCGGCGCGGTGAAATCGACCGGCTCTTCGAGGCTCTTGCTGGTCACGGCCTTCGCCTTCACCTTACGTCCTGTCTTGGAGTCGATCCAAACATTGTTGGCATATTCGCCCGGCTCCATCTCGATGGCAAACTGCTCACCGTCGGGAGCGAAGACCAGGTACTGTTCGCCCGGCTCGGCGAGGAGGTAGACGCGCAGCACCTGATGCTTGGCGAGCAATTCATCGTGCGGGTGCATGCGGAAAAAGTCCACTTCCTTTGTCATCACATCGGTGAGGATCTGGATATGGCGCTCGGATTCCTTGAACTCGTTCTCGTCGTTGAAGGGCAGACCGTCGGGGCCACCGGCGTAGAGTTCGTATTCCTTGGCGTGGCCGTTCCAGGTGAAGGAGGCACCGGCGGTGGCGCAGGCCCAGGCCGAGCGGCGCAGGTCGTCGCGCGTCGCGCCCACCATGTCGTGCCAGAAGCGGCGCCAGAGGGAGTTGCCCTCGCTCATGAACACGGGCTTGCCCTTGTAGCCGAGGATACAGGCCATGTGGTGCGTCCAGGCATCGCGCCAGAGGTGGCGCTCGAGCGGCTTCTCCGGGGCGGCGATGTGGTGGTTCTCGACCGCGGCAAAGGTGTATTCCTCGCGGTGATACTCATTTTCGCGCGGGAACTCGTCTTCGTAGGTGCGGAGGTGGTTGAAGACGTCGTATTTCTGGACGAGGCGCACCCAGCCCAGCTCTTCGTCTTCGCGGTCGCCCGGCACTTCCCACACGTAGTTCCAACCGGCGATGTTGGCATAGGGGGCGAGGCGGGAGACGACGTAGTGCACGTAAAAGTCCTTCTCCTCATCGGTCAGGGCCGTCCAGGCGCTGCTCATGTTGCGGCTGCCATCGAAGCCGAGGAACATGTGCACGCCCACGTCGCGGTCGTTGAGCCAGCCGAGGTGCTGCTCCATGCGGCGCCACACGTCGAAATTCATCGTGGTGGTGACTTCGCCTTCTTCGTAGAGCAGCAGGTCGAGCGTTTCGGGCTCGGGCCCATCCAGATAATACTGGCCGAAGCAGCAGAGCGAGAGCAGCCAGTTGATCTGCAGGTGGTTGTAACCGTGATCGACCAGCGGCTGGTAGACGTTTTCCACGATCCAGTCGAAGTTCTGGCCGATGGAGCCGTGGCCCGTCTCGTAGTAAGACTTGAGCCACACGGGCTCGGTGCCGTTATAGGCAAACCAGCGCGGGTTTTCTTCGTAGGCCTGGATGATGCCCTTGCCGGCACCTTCCTCGACCACTTCAAACTTGCCCTTGCCGCCGGGCGTACCGTCGCTCCAGCGGTAGAAATACTGCCATGTGCCCGTCTTGTCGGGCATGAAGCGCATCTTCCACACGTTGCCGGTGTCGAAATCGCCCCCGCCCACGCCGTCGCCGTCGTAAAAGCCCGAGAAGTAGACCATGTCACCGCCCGGCGACTGGTAGCGGACTTCGAGCTTCACATCGGTGAACTTGTTGTCGTAGTCCTGGTCGTTGGTGACCGACGCCTCGAAGACGCGGTATTGCGGCACCGATTCGGGCGCCGTCAGGGCGGCCATCAGCGGCGAGGCGACCGTAAACGTCGTCGCTGCTGCGAGGCAGTAGATGGGTGAACGAAGATACATCGGAGGAACAGGGGATGGTTAACGGTAGGTCACCCGGGCAGCGCGGGCGGCATCCTGATTGGGACGCAGCAGCGGGCGCAGGCTAAAATGGAGGCTGTAGGGCTCGACCGGCACAGCATACTTCATCAGCACACCGGGGCCGCAACTACTATTGCCGAGGCCCATCATGCGGGCATCGAGAGAAAGGTAAGTCTCGGCGCGGGGCTCCAGCTCGTAGGTGTGCTGGGCCTCGTCGAGGTCGCGGATGCGGTAATGGAGGGCAGTGGCGGCCATCGCCTCACCTTCGGCCACCACGAGCAGCCCGCGGCCCTTGCCATTGGTCAGCGCGAGCCACTCGACGCCTTCCTTGTTGCCGGTCTCCTGCGGGCGCGGGTATGGCACATACTGGTCCGCCACCGTGCTCTTCCAAAGGCCCATGGGCGAGCTCTGGATGCGGTCGGCGTAGTTTTCGTGCGGGCCGTGGCCATACCAGGCGTATTGCTCCAGCTCGGGCGCAATCACGAGGCCCACGCCGATGCGCGGGAGGTAGGGCAGCTCACCGTGGGGCGTAAATTCGTTTTCGACGTCGATGGTACCGTCGCCACGCACGAGGTAAGTCGCGCGGTGGGTGAAGGAGCCGTTGACGGCCTGGCTGGTCGCAACCGTCTCCACGCGCACGAGCTGGGGCGAAAGGCGCGAGACCTTCACGCTGTCGACCGTGCGCTGCAGGTCGGGCAGGCCGGCGTTGGACCAGTCTTTGGCCAGCCACTTGCCGAAGCCCTTGTCATTATCCGTATAAGCGCGGTAAGCCTGCAACACCGGGCCGGCAGGCTGATCCTCCGGGCTATGCAGCATCTCGACGCCATCGTATTGCAGCGAGGCGAGCGTGCCGATGGCGTGGCTGAAGCGGGCGGTGAAGCCGGGGCCGGAAATCGTCGTCACATCCCCACCCTCCTGCAGGTCCACCTTGGGCAGGCGGGCGACCTCGATGCGCTCGGGGCGCGGCGTCTTCACCTCCAGGTTCCATTGATCGTAGGCAAACTCGAAACCGGCCTCGGCCCACGCGGTGGCTTCGGGCTGGTGGAAGCTGACGCGCACCCAGTAGTCCGCCCCCGCCTTGGGCTGCTTGATCGCGGGGATCGGCAGCTTCACCTCGGTCTGCTGGCCGGGTGCCAGGTCGATGCGGGGCAGCGTGCCTTCGGCCACCACTTCACCATCGCAGGTGACGGTCCACCGTGCTTCGAAGGCGTTGAGGTTGAGGTGGTGGTGGCGGTTGACGACCGAAAGCGTGTGCGGGTTTTTCCCGGCACCAATCGCGACCGGCTGGTAGACCTTTTGCAGCTCCCAGTATTTGGGCGTCAGCGAGCGGTCGGAGAAAATGACGCCGTTGAGGCAAAACGCCTTCAGGTTGGGCTCGTCGCCAAAGTCGCCGCCATAGGCGATGTAGCGTTCACCGTTTTCTGCCGTCTTCCAGATGCCCTGGTCGACCCAGTCCCAGATAAAGCCGCCGAGCATCTGCGGGGATGAGTAGATCTCGTCCCAGTATTCCTGCAGGTTGCCCATTGCGTTGCCCATGCAGTGGCCGTATTCGCTGGTCAGCACCGGGCGGTCGTTGGCGGGATTGTCGACGTGGTCGAGCAGGTATTCCCAACGGGCATTCTCGGCACGCTCCTTGAGGGCCGAATCCGAGATGCCGGGGTTCAGATACTCCTGACGCACGCGCGGGTAGAAGCGGCTGACCATGTCGACCGTAGCGGGATCCGGCGGGAAATAGCCGGGCTCATGCGCGTGGCTGGAGACACCGGAGCCGCCGGCCGCGACGCCATTGACGTCGAGCACGTAGCCTTGCGCGCCTTCGTAGTGGATCGGACGCGTCGGGTCGAAATCCTTCAACCAGGCAGAAATGGCGGCGAAGTTGGGACCGTAGCCCGACTCGTTGCCCATCGACCATATGATGATCGAGGGGTGATTCTTGTCGCGCTCGGCCATACGCACCGCTCGGTCGAGGAAGGCCGCGTGCCAGTCGGGCTGGCTGGCGAGGTAGCCGCGCAGGCCGTGCGTCTCGATGTCGGCCTCGTCCATCACGTAGAGGCCGTAGCGGTCGCACAGCTCGTAAAAGCGGGTGTCGTTGGGGTAGTGCGCCGTGCGGACGGCGTTCACGTTGGCGCGCTTCATCAGCTCGATGTCCTCGATCATACGCTCCAGGCTCATCGTGCGGCCCGTCTCCGGGTCGTGCTCGTGGCGGTTGACGCCGCGCAGGCGCACCGGCTGGCCGTTGACGAAGAGCTGCCCGCTCTCGATTTTCACCTCGCGGAAGCCCACATCGCTGGCGACGGCTTCGACCACCCCACCCTCGGGGTTGTGAAGGGTCAACACGAGGCGGTAAAGGTTGGGCGTCTCGGCGGTCCACTTGGCGGGGTTGGAGATGTCGGCCTCCATCCAGCCAAACATCCGGGGACCGCGCTGCGGCGTGCGGTCGACCAGGATGCCCGCGCTGTAGTCGGGGTTGTGGATCTCCGCCGCGTCGTGCGAAAGCGATTCGGTAAGGACCTGCTTGCCCTGCGCGTCGTAGAGCTGGGCCTGCACCGTCCAGCCCTCCAGCGTCACGCCCTCGACGGCGGCCAACTCGGGCTGGATCTGCAGCTTGGCGTCGCGGTAGTCCTCATCCAGGTCGGTGCGGACAGTGAAGTCGGCGATGCGTTCGGCGGCGGTCGAGTAGAGGTAGACGCTGCGGAAGATGCCGCTGAAGCGCCACATGTCCTGGTCTTCGAGGTAGCTGCCGTCGGACCAGCGATAGACTTCGACTGCGAGAGAGTTCTCGCCCGGCTGGAGGTAGTCGGTGATGTTGAACTCGGAGGGCTCCATGCTGCCCTGACTGTAGCCCACTCGCTCGCCGTTGATCCAAACGTAGAAGGCGCTCATCACGCCCCCAAAATGCAGGAACACCTGGCGCTCGTCCCAGTCGTCCGCCACGGTAAAGGTGGTGCGGTAAGAGCCGACGGGGTTGCGCTCTTCATAGGCGGTGTATTTCTCCTTCGGCTCGGAGGTGACGCGCGGCGGGTCGATCTTGAAGGGGAAGCCGGCGCTCACATAGATGGGTGTGCCGTAGCCCTGCAGTTCCCAGTTGGAAGGCACAGGGATGGTGTCCCAGCCCGAAACGTCGAAGTCGGTCCGGTAAAAATCGGTCGGGCGCTCTTCCGGGCGCGCCACCCAGTGGAACTTCCAGTCACCGTCGAGCGACTGATAAAAGGGCGACTGCTCGACCTTGCCAGCAAGCGCCTGCTCGACCGTCGCAAAAGGCACGAAGGTAGCGCGGGCAGGCTCACGGTTGATCTGGAGCACGTGCTGGTTTTCCCAATCCGGCGCGTTATGCGTGACGGCCGCGCAGGTGCCAGCCAGCGCGAGGGAGCAGAAAACGAGAGGGGATAACGGCGTGGAGCGGCTCATCGCTGCTGCAAATCCTTTCCAAATTTGATGGTTTCGCCCGCCTTGAGGATGATGCGCTGCACGTTATCGCCGTAGCGGATAACGACGGGGCCCGTCTCGCGGGCACGGATCACGGCGGAGGTCAGTTGGCCGCGCTCCCAGGCCAGTTCGGTAACTTCGTAGCCACCGCGCGAACGCAGCCCTTTGACCGAGCCGTGGCTCCAGGCACCGGGCAAGGCCGGCAGGAGGTAAATCGTGGTGATCTCGCCAAAACCGCCCGTGCTCTGCATCAGCATCTCCGCAATGGCAGCGGTCGCACCGAAGTTGCCGTCGATCTGGAACGGCGGGTGAGCGTCGAAAAGGTTCGGGTAGGTACCGCCGCGCCAAGGCTCGTCCTTGGTGCGCGGGCGGGCTGGCGTCAACTGGTTGCGCAAGAGCACGTGCGCGCGGTCGCCGTCGCCCAAACGGGCCCACATCCCCATCTTGAAGGCGAGGCTCCAACCGGTGCTGCCGTCGCCGCGCATGTCGAGCGTCTTGCGGGCGGCGAGCGCCAGCTCGGGCGTGGTGGCGGGGTGGATTTCGTCGCCCGGATACAGGCCCCAGAGGTGCGCGATGTGGCGGTGCTGAGGATCGTATTCCTGGTAGGGCTCCAGCCACTCCATCACACGGCCGTCGCGCCCGATGCGAGTCGGGGCAAGGCGGGTCCACTTTTCGCGCAGTTCGCGCTGCAGCTCGGCATCCTGGCCGAGGATTTCACCGGCCTCGGCAGTAGCGGCAAAAAGGTACCGCAGCAGCTGCATGTCGGCCGTGGGTCCCATTACGACGTGCAAGGGCTTGTCGCTCCCCGGCAGCACAAAGGCGTTTTCCGGCGAATTGGAGGGCGCGGTGACGAGCCAGCCGCTCTCGGGATCCTCGATCAGCATATCGAGGTAAAAGAGCGCGGAGCCCTTGAGGATCGGGTAGACCTCGCGCAGAAACTTTTGATCGCCCGTATAAAGGTAGTGATCCCACAGGTGTTGGCAGAGCCAGGCCGAGCAGGAGACCGTGGAGCCCCAGCTGGCGGATTCGCCGGGCGAGGTGAAGCCCCACGGGTTGGAAAGCAGGAACGACACCCAGCCGCGTGCATCGTAGTAGGCCTGGGCGGTCTTCTGGCCCGGCTCGACCAGCGACTCGATCAGCTCGAACATTGGGTGGTGCAGCTCGGAGAGGTTGGTGACCTCCGCCGGCCAGTAATTCATCTGCACATTGATGTTGGTGTGCCAGTCGGAGTTCCAGGCGGTCTGGATCTTCTCGGCCCAGATGCCCTGCAGGTTGGCGGGCAGCGTACCGGGGCGGGATGAGGAAATGAGCAGGTAGCGACCGAAGTCGAAGAGCAACGCCGCAAGATCGGGGTCTTCACCGCCCGCGGCGAAGGCCTTCAGGCGCTCGGGCGTGGGCAACTTGGAACTGGCCGTTTCGGGCAGCACAAGTTGGCAACGCTCGAAGTAACGCTGGTAATCGGCGATGTGCTCCTGCTTCTGGCGCTCGAAGGAGGTCCGCACGGCCTTGGCGAGATCGCGCTGGGCCTGCTTGCGCGCATCGTCGACCTTCCGACCGCCGAACGTCTTGATGTCGGTGGCGGCGGTGTAGTAGATCAAGACGCTGTCGGCGTCCGTTACCGTAAGTGAATTGCCGCTCGACGTAACCGTGCCGCCGGTGGGCACCACACGCACGCGAATGCCATAACGCACGCCTTTGTCGGTCTGATAGCCGTCATTGAGCTGGCCGAACATCTCCAGCTCGTTGCGGGCCACGGCAACCGTCTCGCTACGCTCCTGGCGGTCGAGACGCACGTCGAAGCTCAAGGCACCCGGCTCGCTGGCGGTCAGGTGCATGACCATCGCCTGATCGGGCGCACTGACAAACGCTTCCCGCTGGTAGGTGACGCCGCCCGCCGTATACTGGACGTGCGCCACGGCGGTATCCAGATCCAGCTCGCGGCGATAATCGGAGAAATCGTCCTGGCCCTTGAAGTCGAGCCACAGGCTGCCCGCCGTCTGATAAGCGCCGTAAGGGTCGTCTGCGCCCGTGCCCAGGCCCGAGCCGGCACCGGCTGCGGTGAAGGTCTGGTTGACGAGTTCTTCGGCCTCCGCGTTCTTGCCCTCCAGCAGCAGCTGGCGGATCTTGGGCAGGTTCTCGTGCGCGTTCTCGCGGTCGGCATCCTGCGGCGAGCCCGACCACATCCCCTCTTCGTTGAGCACGATGCGCTCGCTGCCCACGCCGCCGTAGATCAGCGCCCCGAGCCGACCGTTGCCGATAGGGGTCGATTCCGTCAGGGCGGTGCCGGGGGTGTCGAGCCAGATCACCCGCGCGGCGGCGGGGGCCCCCAGGGAAAAGAGGGAGGCAGCAAGAAGGGAAGTCGGTCGGATCATCGGGAGGAAGGGGATTCTGTTATTCGGCGGGAGTGGACGCGGTGCCGAGGTCTTCGGAAGTCGCGAGGGCAATCACGCGGCCCTGATCACCCACCGCGCAATAGAAGTGATACACCACGCCATCGTGCTTTAACAACCAAGGTTTGTGGGCAAAGTTGTCGTCCCACGGCTCGGAAGGTTCGATCAGGTGTGGGCCGTCCCACTTCGTCCAATTCACCATATCGTAAGACACGGCGAAGGTGTCGAAGGCCTTGGGCTTCCAGAACGCGCCGAAGTAGAACATGACCCAGAGGTCGTCCATCTTCACGATCTGCGGGTCGCCGGTGATCGCCCAGCGGGAGCCCTCGCCGTCGTAGACGACGTAGTTTTCGCCGTAGCGGTGCCACGTCTTCATATCGCGCGAGACGGCCATGCCGATGGCCTCGTGACCGCCGCCGCGCTCTTCCTTGCCGTTGTAATACATGATGAACGGCCAGCCGAGGCGCTCCTCCGGGTCGTGCAGGATGTGGCTCTTGTAAACGGTCTTCTCCTCGAAAGCGCGGGTGTATGGCCCGTTGGGCGAGAACACGGGATTGTGCTCCATCCGGGTCCACTCCTGCGCGAGGTGCGGCGTCTTGGTCCAGGCGAGGCCGGCGGAAAGCGGGTCGGTCTCGTAGCCTTGCATCGAGCCGCCGATGTAAGACATCCAATATTTGCCTTCGTACTGCTGCAGCTCCATCGAGCCGCCCCACTGGTAGTCGATCAGCGAGACGCCGCCGTCACCCTGCCACATGTCCCAGCCCCCGTCGGGGTGCGAGAAGATGCGACCGAGGCGTTTCCAGTTGAGCAGGTCGTCGCTCTCGGCGAGGTAAGTCTGGTAGCCGATGCCGTCCTTGATCGCGACGAACATCATGTACCACTTGTCGCCGTAGCGGAAAACGTTGGGGCAATCGAGCATCTCGCCCTCTTCGCCCTTGAGGATCACGCCATACTTGTGCGGCGTCTTGGCCGCTTCGTAGACGCGTTGCATGTCTTCGGCGGAGACTTCGCGGGCGTTTTCGGTGATCTCGACCGGAATGGGGATGATCGGCTGCGGCGGCAGTCGACCGGGGACCTCCACCTTGAGCAGGACCGAGCCCAACAGGCCGGCGGGCAGGAGGTCTTCGCCGTCGAGGCGGAAGGGCGCGTTCGTCCAGGTCTGGCGCGCGGCTTCGGGCAAAGTCTCGTCGTAGATCAGGCGGTTGGCCCAGGTGTTCGTCACCTCGATGCGAACCTTGTTCGTGCCCGGCTTCAGGAGGTCTGTCACCTCGACCTGCCACGGGGCCGTCCACACGGTGCCCGCGAACGCGTCATTGATATAGACCTGCGCGATATTGGCGACCTTGCCGAGGTCGAGCCAAACGCGGCCTTCGGTCAGGGCGGGGTCCCATTCAAATTCGCGACGGTAGGAGGCGGTGCCGGAGAAGTGCTTCACTTCCGGGTCTTCCTGCAGCGTCCAGCTGTCGAGGTAGCGCTTGTAGACGACCGGCTCGGCAATCCCAGGGAAGTGGACCTCCCATGGGCCATCGAGGCGCTGATGCGGCACCGGCTCGACGTAGTGCGAGCCCTCCGGCGCGGCCTTGGCCTCGGTCGGCCTGGCCAGCACGATAAAGCGGGACTCGGCGGGGTGCAGGCGCATCTCGACGACCGTGCGGTCGCCCGCAAAGTGCCACTCGGGCGCGGCCATCCGCTCGCCCGTCACGGCGTTCCACAGCTCCGGCTGGCGACCGTTTTCGCGCAGCGAGGCATGGAACTGGCGGTAGTCCTCCGTCTGGTTGGAGATAAAGTAGATGTCGACGTCGCCCGCCTTGCGGTGGGTCCAGGCGATCCCCTTGGCGTGAGAGCCGTCCAGCTCCTGCACCAGCACGTCGGGGGCAAGGCCGAGGGTTTCGAGGCTCGCCTCCTGCCACGGGCCGATGTGCACCTGCTGGCCGGTCTTGATCTTGCGCTCGTCGGCGGCCCAGATCACGGGCAGGCCTTGGCGGGCAAAGTTCTGGATCTGTTTGATCGAGTCATCGGAAAGGCGCTCGGCCGGGTTCATCGCACGGTCGCCCGGCACCACGAGCACGCCGTAGCTGGCACCGCCGGGGAACACCAGGCGGCCGTCCTCGACCTTGGCCAGACGCAGAAGCGCGTCGGGGTTGACCGAGTCGTACTGGTAGCCGTGCAGCGGGTCGACCCAGTCCTTGGCGTGGGTGGAGTTGGCGCTGCTGCGCACGCCCTTGGGCTCCAGCATGGTCGGCTGGCCCTCGTTGACATGGCGCGCACGCTCTTCCTCTACCCGTTGCTTGCCGAAGAGGCCGGGCAGCGTGTCGACCAGACGGTCGGGCTGGAGGGCGCGGCGGGGCACTTCGTCTCCCGTATAAACGGCCATGTCGACCACGGGGGTGCCCTGCTGGAGGACGGCTTGCGCCCGGGCCACGTAATCCATCCAGGCCTTGCCGGCCTTCCACCACGTCTGCCCGCGCTGGAAGAATAGCCCCACCCCATTGAGCGATACGCCGGGCTGGCGATCGACCCACGGGTTTTGCATCGAGACGTGGAACATGAAGCGGTTGACGCCCAGCGCGTAATGGAGGTCGCCCAGCGTCTTGAGCATCGCGGGGTGCTCGTCCCAGGCGATGCGCAGCTGGGTGTAAGACTCGGCGGGGATGACGCGCTTGCCGTAGATGCGGCCGCCGGAAATCGAGTCGAGGATGTCGTTGGGCTTGTCGTGCGTCGGGCTGCGGAGCCAGAACTCGCCCATCGGGTAGTCCACATACTGGAAGTTGAGCAGCGAATCGCTGACCATCGTGGGCACGCTGACCTCGGCGGAGAACTTCCAGCCGTGCTCGTGCGCCAGTTGCTGGACGGTGCGGAAGTAGCCTTCGGCCGTCAGCTCGGCAATGGTCTCGCGCACGTCGTGCAGCACTTTTTCGGAAAACTCGATGTCGCCCACCGGGATGCCGGCGAAGAGCGGCAGGTAGGGGTGCAGATCGTAACCACGGCGGCGCTCGAACTCGCGGGCGAAGAGCGGCGACCAGTTCTGGCTGCCGGCTTCCCAACTGTCGGAGTGCGCCAGCTGCATCACGCGGTCCATCAGCTCCGGGCCCACCTGGCGACGCGTCTCACCAATCCAGTTATCGAACTGCACGCGGATGGCCTCGGGATTGAACTTGTCGGCTTCGAGACCCTCCCCTTCGGCTCCGTTGTAATTGGTCGCGCCGGTGCTGGTGTGGCCCATCCGCAGGATCGTCCAGCGGCCCTTGGGCGCCTTCCAGCGCAACTTGCCCTCGGCGTCCATTTTGCCGGTCAGGTCGACGATGCGGTTCTTGCGGACAAAGGCGTCTTTGCCGAGTTCGCCGGGCTGGGCGGCGTCGCTGATGCGCCAGATCGCGCCCGACTTGCCTTCATAGCCGTCGATGCGGGGCTCGCCGGAGAGCACCATGCTGCGGACCTTGAGCACGGGGCTCCACTTGGCCCAGTCGAGGTCTTCCGCGCCCGGCTCGGAGCCGGCGGGGTCAAAGGAAAAGCGGAAATACTGCGCGGTGGTCGCCGGCAGCGAATAGGTGACGATGCCAAGGTTGTCTTGCCAGCCGTGGCGGGGCGGCTCCAGCTCTTTCACCAGCTCGAAATGCTCGCCGTCGTCGCTCGCCTCCACCCGCAGGCGGAGGGATTGGTAGTTGTTGCCATGCGGGCGCACCTGCACCGAGCGCACCGTCCACGCCTCATCATAGGCATAGGTGACCGTGGCAGGGTCTTCGGCGCGGATGGGGTCGGTATTCTCCGGATCGGCCAGGCGCTGCCAGTCGCCCTTGAGGCTGCTGGAAACGCGGGGAGCACCAGGGGCTTCGTCGCCCATCAAGGGCACGGCGTAGACACCCAGATCGCGGTAAAAATCCTTGCGCGTAAGGGGCTGTGGGAGCTGAAGATTGACCGTTTGACCGCCGGCGACCTGCGTCTCGCTCCAGACGACCTGCTGCATCGACATCTCGGGCGTGATCCAGGGGCCGCCCGCGAGGGAAAAGCCCGCGCCGATGTGAATGCCCAGCTTGAGGCCCAGACGGTCGGCCTCGGTAAAGGCGTGCTTCACGAGCGCCCAATATTCGGGGCTGAGGATCTTGACCGGAGGGCTCCAGAACGGCTCCTCATCGGCCTTCAGCAGCGGCATGAGGTAGGCGCCGCCGAGGCCGTTGTCGGCCATCGCTTCGAGGTCTGCCGTGATGCCTTCGGCCGATACGGCACCCTTGAGCCAGTACCAGATGGCCCATGAGCGGGCCTCGGGCGGAGGTTGGTCAAAAGCCGTTTGGAGTTCGGTATAAGCCGGGGAAGGAGCCGGCGCGGCATGGCCCGACGCGGGCAAAAAGCCAAGCGTCAGCCCGAGGCACCAGGAGGCGCAGGATTTCCAGGAAGGGGTCATGCTGTGAAGTTGGGAAGAAGGGCTGGGATCGGGAAAGGGATTTTTCACGGGCACAAAGACCCGATTTTTTCATATGAAATAGAAATGAACAATCTATCAGGTAGGGCCGGAGATAATGTCAACGATTTCCGGATTTTTCGCTACCTTGTCGATTTAGCTGCGTTTATGGAGGCAGCAACCCGTTCTATTATTTCATGAAAAGGATTTTATCCTTTCAATCATTTGTCGCTTGCTAAAGATTCGACTTTCCTTCCCTTGGTGTCACACTTTGAGCGGCCCGTCAACCTCCCTCAGCCCCTTCGCATGCGCCCCCATATTGCTAACCTCAAAAAAGTTATTCGATCCGGATTAACCCTCAGCCTCGCCAGCGCCGGTGCGCTCCAGGCCGAGCAGCGCCTGCCCTTGGCCGATGGCTGGCTCTTCCACCATGGCGAACTCGCCAATGGCAGCACGGTCAGCTCGCTCAGCTTCCCCAAAAACGAGTGGCAGAAAGTCACGATCCCGCACGACTGGAGCATCGCCAGCACGCCCGACCCTGAAGCGGCGACCGAAGGCGGCGGCGGCTTTTTCGAGACCGGCACCGGCTGGTACCGCACGACTTTCGAGGCCCCGCAGGCATGGCAAGGCCAGCAGGTTGCGCTCTATTTCGAGGGCGTCTTTCAGGATACGACGGTCTGGATCAACGGCCAGACGGTCGCCACCCATGCCTACGGCTACACGCCTTTCCGCGTTGATTTGACGCCGCACCTCAAGCTGGGGCAGGAAAACCACATCCTCGTGCGCGCCAACAACTCCGTGCAGCCCAATACGCGCTTTTACAGCGGTTCGGGCATCTTCCGCCCCGTGCGCCTCGAAGTGCGCGACCCCGCCCACGTGCTGCCCGAGTCGCTCTACGCCCGCACCCGCAACGTGGGGCCCGATCAGGCGCTGGTGGATGTCGAGGCCCAGATTTCGGACAGCTCGCTGCTGCAGGAGGGCGACGAGATCGTCTTCCGCCTGCTCGACGGCAAGACGGAGGCCGCAGTGGCCCACGCTGCCTATCAGGAGAAGTGGAAGCCGCAGCAAGTCGCCCGTGGCCTGCTGGAGGTGAAGCACCCCAAACCGTGGTCGCCCGAATCGCCCCACCTCTACACGCTGACCGCCCAGGTGCTGCGCGGCGGCAAGGTGGTCGACGAGACCTCGCAGACGATCGGCCTGCGCACGATCCGCATCTCCTCGCAAAACGGTTTTGAGCTGAACGGCAAGCCCTACCTGCTCAACGGCGGTAACGTGCACCACGACAACGGCCCGCTGGGCGGGGCAGCCTTTGCCGCCGCCGAGTGGCGCAAGGCCAAGCTGCTGCGCGACGCCGGCTACAATGCCCTGCGCACGGCCCACAACCCGCCCTCCAGCGCCTTCCTCGAAGCCTGCGACCGCCTGGGCATCCTTGTGTTCGACGAGTCGTTCGACGGCTGGAAGTCCAAGAAGGTGGCGCACGACTACGGCGTGATCTTCGACGAGAATTGGGAGCAGGACCTGCGCGCGTTCATCAAGCGTGACCGCCACCACCCGTCGGTCGTGATGTGGAGCATCGGCAACGAAGTCTACGAGCGCGGCAACGACGACGGCATCCAGCGCGCGCACAACATGGCCGCCGTGATCCGCCAGCTCGACCGCAGCCGCCCCATCACCATCGGGCTCAACGGCCTCGGCGACACGGGCGACTGGACGCGCCTCGACGGTATTTTCTTCGCGCTCGACGCCGCCGGCTACAACTACGAGCTGCAGCAGCGCCACGCCGAAGACCACGAGCGCCTGCCGAACCGGGTGATGTATGCCTCGGAGTCGTATCAATACGAGGTCTTTGAAAACTGGCAGGCGATCCACCAGCACCCCTACATCATCGGCGAATTTGTCTGGAGCGCGATTGACTACCTCGGCGAAGCCGGCATCGGTCGCGTCTTCCCGCCCAACGAGGAAGCCCGCGCCCACTGGGAGGGCACGCACTTCCCCTGGCACGGCGCGTATTGCGGCGACATCGACCTGATCGGCACCCGCAAGCCCATCTCCTACTACCGCGATGTGATCTGGGACACGGGCACGACGCTGCACGCGGCCGTGCTGCCCCACCCGCTCGAAGGCGGCGAATGGAACCAGACCCTCTGGTCGCTCCCGCCCGCCGAAACGAGCTGGAACTGGCCTCAATACGCCGGGCAGGAAATGAAGGTGGAAGTCTACTCGCGCCATCCGGAGGTGAGCCTCTACCTCAACGGCAACCTCATCGGCACGGCGCCCACGAGCGAAGCCGAGCAGTTCAAGGCCACCTTTGCAGTGCCCTACCAGCCGGGTCGCCTCGAAGCGCGCGCGGGCGGCGAAACCTTCGTCCTGGAAACGGCGGGTGAGCCCAAGCAGATCGCGCTGCAGGCCGAGATGCCGCAATTCCACCCCGACGGCCATCGCCTCGCCTTCGTCAACGTGGCCCTACAGGATGCCGAGGGCCGCCTGAACCCCACCGCCAGCCTGCCCGTGACCTACCGAGTCGAGGGCCCGGCCGAGATCATCGGCATCGGCAGCGGCGATGTGACCGACACCGCTTCCTACCAATCCAACCCGCGCAAGACCTACCAGGGTCGCGCGTTGGTCGTGGTCCGCGCAACCGGCGAAGGCAAAGTAAAGCTCACCGCCGAAGCCCCGGGAATTTCCCCGCAGACCCTGACTCTCAGTTTCTAGCAAATCCCCCTTCCCGCACGTTCTACCATGCGTTTCCCCACCCTTCCCCTCGTTGGCCTCGCGTCGCTGCTCTGGCAGTCTGTCGCGCTGGCCGTGACGCCCGCTCCGATCTTCACCGATCACATGGTGCTTCAGCGTGACCTGCCGGTCAAAGTCTGGGGCACAGGTGAGCCGGGCGAAAAAGTTACCGTCTCGTTCGCCGGTCAACGCCAGTCTGCCACGACCGACGACGCCGGCCAGTGGTCGGTCGCCCTCTCGCCGCTCAAGGCCAGCCATGAAGGCCGCGAGCTGGAGATCCGTGGCCGCAACACGATCACCTATCAGGACGTTCTGGTAGGCGAAGTGTGGCTCTGCTCCGGCCAATCCAACATGGAAAAGCCGCTGGGCGAAAAGAAGGGCCAACGCCCGACCGACAATTACCGGAGCGAACTCGCTGCGGCAGACCACCCGAATCTGCGCCTCTACCACGTGCCCCGCCAGGGAAAGGTGAAGAACGCCGACGTGCAGATGCAGTGGCTGCAGACCACGCCCGAGACGCTGGAGCAGTCGGAATTCTCCGCCGTGGGTTACTTCTTCGGGCAGGACATCCTGAACAACCTCGACGTGCCGGTGGGCATCATCCACAGCAGCTTTGGTGGCACCATGATTGAGGCATGGATGCCCGAGCAGGCCTTTACCTCGACCCCCAAGCTGGAGAAGCTCTTCCGCGAGAGGTACTTCGCGTGGGTCAAGGGCGTGCAGGCCAGCGAGCTCTACCAGAGCATGATCACGCCCGTCGCCCCCTACACCCTGCGCGGCTTCCTCTGGTATCAAGGCGAGGCCAATGCCATGCTGGGCGAAGAGGACATTTACGCCACCAAGCTGGAGGCCCTCGTGCAGAGCTGGCGCCAGGTCTGGGACCGCGAAGACGCGCCGTTTTACTTCGTGCAGCTCGCCCCCTTCAACTACAGCGAATGGGAGAGCTTCCCGACGTGGATGACCTCGGAAGCCCTGCCCCGCTTCTGGGAGGTGCAGGCCTCCATCGACCTCCCTCACACCGGCTCGGTCGTGACGACCGACCTCGCGGGCGATGCCAAGGACATCCACCCCACGGCCAAGAAAGAAGTGGGCCGCCGCCTCGCCAACCTCGCGATGGTGGAAACCTACGGCCGCGATGACATCCTCGCCTACAGCCCCACCTTCAAGGACTTCAAGGTGCAGGACGACGGCACGGTGCAGATCGACTTTGAAAACGTGGGCGATGGCCTGCGTCGCAACAGCGGCAATGCCCTGAGCCACTTCGAGCTCGCGGGCAAGGGCCGCAACTTCGAACCCGCCGAAGCCCGCCTGCTCGACAAGGACACCGTCGTCGTCAGCAGCTCGCTCGTGCGTCACCCGGAGGCCGTCCGCTTTGCCTGGCACGAGACGGCTACGCCCAACCTCGTCAACTCCGCCGGCCTGCCCGCCCAGCCCTTCCGCACCGACAGCTGGCCGGTGCAGATGACGCGCCCCAAGCCCACCGACGTGGCCACGCTCGGCTGGGACGCCGTCCCCCAGATCCTCGAACGCATCCAGGCCCCCACCTTCCCCAACCGCGACTTCAAGGTAACCGACTACGGTGCCAAGGGCGACGGCAAGGCCGACAACACCGATGCCATCCGCAAGGCCATCAAAGCCGCGCATGAAGCAGGCGGCGGGCGCGTCGTGATCCCGGAAGGCACCTTCATGACCGGCGCGGTGCACCTGCTCAGCAACGTGAACCTGCACGTGAGCGAAGGCGCCACCCTGCGCTTCATCTTCGACGAGAATAAATACTTCCCGCTCGTCCACACCCGCTACGAGGGCACCGAGCACATGGGCATCTCGCCGCTCATCTACGCCTTTGAGCAGGAAAACATCGCCATCACCGGCAAGGGCACGCTCGACGGCAGCGCCACCCCCGAAACCTGGTGGGGCTGGGACTGGAACGAATACGAAGGCGGCATTTGCAAGGAAAGCAAGGAGCGCCTGCTCCAGATGGGGGCCGACGGCGTGCCGGTCGAGGACCGCGTCTTCGGGCCCGGCTCTTACCTGCGCCCTAACTTCATCCAGCCCTACCGCTGCAAAAACGTCCTGATCGAGGGCGTGAAGATCGTACGCTCGCCCATGTGGATCGTCCACCCCGTGCTGAGCGAAAACGTGACCGTGCGCGGCCTCCACATCGAGAGCCACGGCCCCAACAACGACGGTTGCAACCCCGAGTCTTCTCGCGACGTGCTGATCGAAGAGACGCTCTTCGACACCGGGGACGACTGCATTGCCATCAAGTCGGGCAAGAACAACGACGGGCGCCGCGTGGGCAAAGCCAGCGAAAACATCATCGTGCGCAACTGCCGCATGAAGGAAGGCCATGGCGGCGTGGTGCTCGGCAGCGAAGTCTCCGGCGACATCCGCAACGTCTTCGTCGAAAACTGCCTGATGGACAGCCCGCACCTCGACCGCGCCCTGCGCTTCAAGTCCAACACCGTGCGCGGCGGCATCGTGGAAAACATCTACATGCGCGACGTGGAAGTCGGCCAGACCGTGCTCGGCGTCGTCACCGCCAACTTCATGTATGACCACCGCAGCAAGGGCCCGCACCAGCCCGTCGTGCGCAACGTGCACGTAGAGCGCGTCACCAGCCACGGCAGCCCGCGCGTCATGTCGATCGTCGGCATCCCCGAAGGCGTCATCGACGGCATCCACTTCCGCGACTGCACCTTCACCAACATCACCCACCCCGACATTGTGAAGGACGCCGGCCAGATCACCTTCGAAAACGTGATCATCGAGCCCAAGGCCGAGAAGTAAACGACGGCTTCAGCTTTACAGCAACACGACGCGAAGTCTCGAAAGAGGCTTCGCGTTTTTTATGGACTCAACTTTCGTGAGTAACGGGTTGCAGAGTATTGCGCAGGTTTTTATTAAGAACCCACCCCACCCACGCGTATATCCCATGATGAAGACTTCAATACTCCCCCTGTTTGCGGGGCTGCTCTCGGCAGCGACGCCCCTTCTGGCCGATGAGCCCACCCCAGTTGCTCTCGAACTCAAAACCGATTTTGGCCTCTACCCGGCCGAAAGCCAGGAACGAGGGGTAATGCAGGTGAAGTTGGTACCTACTGCAGTCGAGCGCGAAGCGGAACGTCCACCCGTGAACCTCTGCATCGTGCTCGACCGCTCTGGCTCAATGGCGGGCAACAAGTTCAACGATGCAAAGCAGGCGACGATCGAGGCCCTGCAACGACTGGACCGTAATGACCAATTCTCGCTCATCACCTACCACACTCGGGCGGAAACGGTGATCGCCGCCGGGCCGATCAAGAACCGCAGGGAGATCGAGGCGAAAATCAAGGAACTCTACCCAAGCGGCAACACCGCCATGTACGACGGCCTCAACCGTGGTGCCGCCGAGCTGCGCAAAAAGACCGAGGGCGACTTCTTCGACCGCATGATCCTGATCTCCGACGGCCTGGCCAACGAAGGGCCTTCCTCCCCCGACGATTTCACCGCTTTGGGTGCGGCTTTTGAAAAGGAGGGGATCTCGGTCTCGTCCGTCGGCTTGGGAGTCGATTTCTCCGAATCAACGCTGTCCGCCCTCGCCCAGGCAGGGCAAGGCAACTTCTACTTCGCAGAAGAGCCCGCGCAGCTCGCCTCGATCTTTGACCACGAGCTGGGCGATGTGCTGAGCCTGGTCGCAACCGAGGCGGTCGTGGAAATCGAATTTGCCCAAGGCGTCGAACCGGTCTCTACTGTCGGCCGCGAAGGCGAGATCTACGGCCAGAAAGTCTTCTACCGCATCAACCAACTCTACGGCGGCAACGACAAGTTTGGGCTGATCGAGTTCAAGCTGCCGCCCGGCAAGAATGGAGAGCAGACGCCGCTCGCGAAAGTGACCGTTACCTATCTCGATTCCCGCGCCGAACAGAAGCGCACGCTGACCGACGACATCGAAATCCGCTACAGTCAGGATCTGGATGCCGTAGCCGCCTCGGCCAATCTCGACCTGCAACGTGAAGTGGTCGCCAATTACGACGCGACCGTCACCCAGGAAGCGGCCAAGATGCTGCGGGAGGGTGACCGCTCCGGGGCCGCCTCCAACTTCGCCAAGGTCTCTTCTTTCATCGATATACTCGGTTACAGCCGTTACGACGCCACGCGCAGCAACGTCGCTGATCAGGCCGAAGCCGCACAGGCCCGCGCCGAGCAAGTCGAGAACGATACGATGAGCCGCTCGGAAGCGATTGAAGTCTTTGAACTGAACCCCTTCCAGGTCACCAACCAGCAGTCCGTCCCCACCCGTGGCGGCTCATCCGGCAGCAGTCGGCGCTAAGGCAAGATACGCGAGCCCCCTCGCAGCATCACCTGTGGGGGGACTGCAGAAATTTACTGCCCTTACCGCCCGATGGACACGGCGGCCCAAATGACGACGAGCACGACACCCACGCCGATGACGGACCAGATGAAGCCGGTCCAGTCTTCGCGGTTCCACTTGTAGATCTCGAACTGAGATTTGGGGAAGACGAGGATGTGGTCGTAACGGTGCGGGTCGGCCAGCGACTTTT
Source organism: Verrucomicrobiota bacterium JB022 (assembly GCA_030673845.1). NCBI lineage: Bacteria > Pseudomonadati > Verrucomicrobiota > Verrucomicrobiota bacterium JB022. Next base: position 380,563 of record JAUTCQ010000015.1, on the reverse strand, counting down.
CGAGCTCTTCCTTGTCCTTCACCGGGTCGGGGATGACACGGGTGCGCATCTTGGCGTAGAAGCGGTCGAGCACGGGCTTCGGGTCGGGCTTGGTCAGCAGCGCCACCGCGATGAAAATCACGAAGGGCAGCAGCGTGCGGAAGAGGATGCGCAGGGTCTCGTTGAGCGCGTAGGGGTTGCTCTCGAGATTGAAGCCTAGCTTGCCAAGGATCCAAAGCTCGGTGCTGAAGAGGCCACCGCCGTAGATGCGGCCCTCGTTGTCAACCTGGATGCCCTTGGACCAGAAAAGGCTGCGCTTGGGGAAGACGTAGGTGTGCTCGTAGGGCGTGCCGACTTCGATCATCAGCGGACGCTCACCGGGGGCGTTGCCCACTTGGTCGAGGCGGTCCCATTCCATGATTTCCACTTCGCGGCGCTGCACGTCGAACTCCTTGGCCACTTCGGTCATCACCGTCGGGGCCGGGTTGGTGGTGCGCAGGAGGTCTTCGCTGTAGCGCATGCCGGGGTTGGCCATCGGCAGCAGGGCCGGGATAGCAAGGAAGAGCACCGCACCCACCCCAATGGACGACCACGCGGCAGGTTGATTGGCGCGACGCCATTTGATCCCCAGCCAGTAGGCCGGGGCGAGCATCACGTTGACCTCCCAGATAAACTTGAGGATCTGCAGGATGGTGTCGAACTGCAGCGCAAAGGCCGCGCCGCCGACCACCACGAGGAAGCCGAAGATCCGACCGGCCCACACGTAGTTCTTTGCGGGTTGGTTGGGGAAAAGCGGCTGGTAAAGGTTGTGGGTCAACAGGCTGGCGCTGGTGATCATGAGGCAGTCGACCGTCGACATGAGCGCGGCGAGCAAGCAGGCGATCATCAGGCCCACGAGGCCGATGTTCAACGGCCCCAGCAAGTCGTGTGTGGCGTGCCCCCAGAGCATGTCGGACTGCAGGATGCGGCCCTCGTAGAGCACGATGGCGGCGAGGCCGAACACACCCCAGAAGATGATGCAGAAGCGCTTGAGGAAGTTACCGATCACGGTGCCCGCGCGGTTCGAGATCTCGTCCTTGGCCGAGCCGGCCATAACGGCCCCGTTGGGCTGCGTCACCACCGTCACCGCCGCCATGATCGACAGGGTGAGGATGTAATACCACGTAAAGTCGGGCGTCTGCGGGGCACCAAAGATCTGGAAATACGAATCGGGCAGCTTGTCGTGGATCGTCCTGAGCGCATCCATCACCGTTTCGCCGCCGTAGACCGCGTTGATCTTGGCCCAGGCGAAGGGGATCAGCATCAGCGAAAGGATGATGATGAAGACGCCTTGGATCATGTCGGTCAGGAAGGCGGCCTCCAGCCCCCCGAGGGTGGCATAAAGCAGCACGACGATACAGACGACCCAGATAAGGACGTTTTGCGAAAGGTGCGAAATGACGGCGGCAGGCTTCAGGCCATCGAGCCAGAGCAGGCGCGACTGCTGCTCGGGCGTCAATTGATCGCTGGGAGTGGCCAGCAATTGCTCGCGCTCGGCCAGCTCTTCGTAGCTCAACACTTCCACCGGCATGCCGATGGCCGTCGTACGATTGACTTCGCGTTCGTAGGCGGCCCGATACTCTGCCTGCTGGGCCACAGTAAACTCGGTGGCATCCTTGGGCGTAATCGCGACGATGGTCTTCGTCATCGCGGTGAGGCCGAGGCCGATAAACGCCATCATGGCAATCGAGCCGATCAGCGCGTAGACCGAACCCATCGACTTGGAGTTAAAACGCTCCTCAAAATAATCGCCCAGCGTGAGGATGCGCATCCGGCGCGGCCAGTGAGTGCAAACCCAATAAAGCGGCGTCGCAAAAAGGTAGAGCATCGAGCTCCAGATGCCCGCGATACCGTTGTTGAACGTGGTGGTCGTAGTGCCCACCGCGTTGTCAGCCGAGGTGGCCTGGCCAAAGGCAGCGAACGTTTGGACCAGCTTGCCGAAGCGGCGGCCAGCCAGAAAGTAATCTTCCTGATTCGAGATCCGGCGCGAAGACCAGAAGCCAATGGCCAGCATCACTGCGAAATACAGCGCAATGACAACAAGGTCGATAAGGGGAAGTCCAAACACGGTCAGCCTGATGATTAGGGGATACGGTCGTAAGAAACGCGAGAAACGAGGGCGGAACCGCCACTGGCGGCAGTATCTGGGTTGAGGGCAAAGAGGCCGAGGCGGGCGCCCATCCAGGCCGCATCCTGCGGCACAATGGCGGCACCCAAAGGCGTAAACACCTGCCCATCGCCGTAGGTAAACCAGCATTGACCGTCGATCATGGTAAGTTCCAGCCAAATCTCCGGCTGATGCCACTTTATCGACACTTGCTCAAGCGGCTGGGGAGCATCCTTGCTCGGCAAAACCGCCTGCACCAGGCGCAGCCCTCCGGCGCTCTGCTCCAGATAAATTGCCCCGCAAACACCACTGAGCAGGATGATGCCTGCGCGGTCCCCTTCGGCCTTGAAACCGGGCTGGAGGTGGACGCGGAAAGCAAAGCGCGGGTCTTGCGGCTTTTGCGTGAGGATATTGCCAGCCTCCAGCCAATGGGCCTTGCCGCCGGGCGTGCCCTGGGTAGTGAGGCGAAGCCCCGGCTGCTCCAGCGTTGCCCATTCGGGGCGGTAGTTCGCCAGCCATTGCCACTGTGGGCCTAGTTGGCCGCCTGGGAAGTCGTCACTGGCGGGTAGGCGCTGCGGCTTGGTCGGCTGCGAGGTTTTGGGCAGCGGGTGTTGCAGCACCGGCTCGCGCTGCATCTTGCGATTGGGATCGCCCATGCGCGGCCAGCCGTCGTCGCCCCAGGTCATCGGCTGCAGGTGGATCACCCGACCATACGCTCCACGGTCCTGGAAATGCAGGAACCAATGCTCGCCGTGGGGCGTCTCGATCCAGGCCCCCTGGTGCGGCCCGTTGATCGCGGTCGTGCCTTGGACCAGCACGACACGGTCTTCCCACGGGCCGTAGAGGTTGCGCGCGCGGAAAACCGTCTGCCAGCCGCCTTTGACGCCGCCGGCGGGGGCAAAAATGTAGTAGTAGCCGTTGCGCTTGTAGAGCTTGGGCCCTTCGACGATCGGGTGGTGGAAATTGCCGTCGATAATGACTTCTCCCTCGTCGAGCAGCTTGCTCGCATCAGGCGCCATGCGGTGCAGCGTCAGCAGCGAATTGACGCCGTTGCAGCGGCTGGCAGCCTGTGCGCGCAGCAGATAGGCACTGCCGTCGTCGTCCCAGAAGAGGCATGGGTCGATCAGGCCCTTGCCTGCGGCCATGTGGTGGAGAGGGGTCCACGGGCCTTCCACCCGCTCCGCCGTCGTGACGTAGATCCCTTCGTCGGGCGCACCGAAGACAACCCAGAAACGGCCGTCGTGGTGACGAATCGCCGGAGCCCAGACGCCTTTGCCGTGTTGCGGCCGGGCGTAAGCCTCGTCGGGAAAGGCCTCCATCGCATAACCTGCCGGCTGCCAGTTGACGAGGTCCCGCGAGTGCAGGATGGGCAGGCCCGGCGTACAGTTGAAGCTGGAGGCTACGAGGTAATAGTCCTCCCCCACCGCTACGACATCCGGGTCGGAGTAGTCGGCAAAGAGGATGGGGTTGCAGTAAGTTCCGTCGCCTTGATCACCATAGCGAAGACCGGGAAGCAACGGAGTTTTCATCGACGTAACCCTTCCATGAATAAAGCGCTTTAGCCTAAGTCCACCCGCCCGGTGAGAACTTGTACGGCGGCAGCACGATTGTCACCGCGCGCCGCACAAGCCTCACCCTTACGGGACTGGCCGTTCTGGCCGCCTAGAGCTACCTTCGCGAAAGTGCGAAGGATCGATCCGGCAGCCAGAACGCCACAGTCAAACGTTCGTGACGCAGGTAAAAACGCTCAAAGACAATGGACACCACCCCATGTGGCGGCGTCAGAAAAAGCATTGCCCGGAGGGATGAGCTCCGGGCAATGGAAGTTCAAAGCATACGTAGAGGCTGAAAGAACGAAGCCTCTAGCGCCTTACTGACCGACACTGACGGCGCGGAAGAAGTTATTACCGCCCGACGCGTAAGCAGAAACATTGATTTGCTTCCACTCGCCAGTACCGGCAAAGCTCTCCAACGAAGTCCAATTCACCATATTAGCAGAGCCTTCCAGCTGAACGCTCTCGCCTGTGGCCGCCAATACTTCGACCACGTTCGGATCATCAGTGAAACGGAGCATCACCGGGCTCGGCTCAGGCTCCGGGTTTGTAGAACCGTCGTGGGGAACAACCGATGCGTAGGTTTTGCCGACGCGAAGCTCATCAAAAAGCAACTCCGCATGCGGCCGTAGGATCAGATCATCTGCCGTATTAGGCAGCCCATCGGGACCAACCTTGGCCGAACGGTTGCCAACAAAAGGACTGATGAATTCGATCTGGGAAAAATCAATCGCATTTTCACCGTCCATGAGGCCTTCAATCACGATATCGGCTGTAAGAATGTTTTCCGGCAGACCGACGGTGGGATTCGTCCACATGTAAACCCGGTCAGGGTCAGCTTGACCGCCGACGTGATCGATACGAATAACAATCAGCGATACGTCCTCGCTGGCACCAAAAGGAATGTCGGTAAAGATAGGTTGGAAGCCACTTCCATAAACAGACCAACGATCAACTTCGCGATTAGAGAAAGCACCCGCAGCCAATGCTTCGCCATAGCCTCCCTTATTCGTGTAGATGCGAACAGAGGCCCCACGTGGGTAGAGGTTATCGCCATAGGGATACGTTTCAACGACATCCGGAGTGTTCTCGTCGTCGTAGGCGATACTACTAGGATCTGCTGGCTCCCCGACGCGCTGGGCAAGGAATGAAATGTATGTGCTGGTTCCCGCTTCTCCAGTGATCGTTGTAGCCAAAGAGCGAGCTGGCTCAGAGCTAAGCGTTTCACCAGTAAGGTGGACATGGTTGCCCGAGGTCACCAAGCCCGGGTAGCTAAGGCTACCAGTTTTCACGGGAGCCCCCGCAGTATTCGCATTGCTCCCGCCTGTAATGTTTTGGCGCGGGACCCATGTAGTTTGACGCCAGCCAGTGCCCGGATTCGCAGGTGCCCCAAGTAAGCCGACTTGGGTCAAATCGAGAAAATCGGGAGTGTAATCAAAGCCCTCGTATGCGATGAGGTTAGGGTCTTGCTGGGCATGGGCGGCGACGCCGGCACATGCAAGGGCGGCGACGGTTCCGGCGGTTCGAGTAAAACGGCTCCAATTCATAGAAGGTGCGCGAAAATTAGGGTAGTGTTTCATCTGGATGGGGAAAACGAGTGGGGGTAAGTTTTCAAAGGCGCCGTAAGCGCCAGAAGCTTATTTTTCGACATGAGGGTTAACACGAACCCGCGGGGAAAGCAACACTTTGATCAAAGCGATATTTTCGGACGAAGACAAGTATTTCATGAAGAATTCAGCGAAATTATGTTTCGTTCATATGAAACCATGAACTACAGGACCAGCTGGAACGTGCCGTACAGGAAGACCATGACGACAGCAAGGACGCCCCAGCCTATCCAGGCCTTGGTACCTAAACCCCGCTGGCCACGATAGGTTTCAGGCAAGGAAGGTAGCGGTTTTTCTCCGACGGAAGGCCGTGTCAGCAAGGAAAGGATAACCATGAGGGCCATCAGCACACAGAAGAGCAGGAACGACTGCAGGAGAAAATGCGGCAGGATGGTTTGGCCCTCTGCGTTCTGGTACCACCCGGGAAAGAGCGTCGACGTGAGGCCGAGGCCGAGGCAGAGCACGGAACCGGCGATGAGGGTCGTCAGGGCAGCCTTGGCCGTTGCCCGCTTCCAGAAGATCCCCAGCACGAAGACGGTCGAGACCGGTGGGGCCATATAACCGATGATCGATTGGAACAAATCGAAGAGGTTCATACCGCCCGTCTCCTGCACATGCTTGAGGTAAGCAGCGATGCCCACTGCCATCAAGCCGGCCAGGAAGGTGGTGATCATCCCAATGATGCGCGTCTGCCGCGGGCTCTGGTCTTTGGAAAACCAGCGCTGGTGGATGTCGAGCGTGTAGACGGTGCTGAACGAATTGAGGCCGGAGTTGAGGGTCGAGACGACTGCCGCCACCAGCACGGCCACGATGAGGCCCTTCAGCCCCGGCCCGAGGTAGCTGTTGACCATCAGCAGGAAGACTTCCTTGTCGTCCTCGATCCCAGGCATCAGTACGGCGGCAATGATACCGGGCAGGAGAAAGATGAAGGGCGGGAGAACCTTGAGGAAGCCGCAAAAGAGCGTACCCGCCTGGCTGTGGGCAAGGCTTTTGCCCCCCAGCGCCCGCTGCACGATCGTCTGGTCGGAGCACCAGAACCAGAGCGACAGCACCGGATAACCGAGCACGAACGCATACCACGGCGTCGGCGAGTCGCCGGGGTGGAAGAGCTTCCAGGTGAGGTCGGGCGGCGTGTCGCGCACCTGCACGTTGAGCAGGTCGGCCAGACTGTCGAGGTTCATCAGGCCGCTGATGGCCAATGCGCCCGCGCCGATAATGATCAGCACCGACTGGAAGGAGTCCGTCACCATGACCGCCTTGAGGCCGCCCGCCACGGTAAAGACGGTCGCCAAGCCCGCCAACACCCAGATGCTGAGCATGGTGTCCCAGCCGAGCAGCTGCCCGAGCAGAGCGCCACCGGCGTAAAGCGTGCCCCCGATCCACAGCACGACGGTGCCGAAGAGCGAGTAGAACGTCATGAAGCTGTAGCAGCCGTTGCCGAAGCGCCGGGAGAGGAACTCCGGCATGGTCGAAATCTGCGTCTTCAGGTAAAACGGCACGAAGACCATGCCGAGCAGGAAAAGGAAGACCCAGGCCATCCACTCGAAATTGGCCGTGACCATGCCGGTGGTGTAGCCGGCACCGCAGGTCGCGATGAGGAAGGTCGGCCCGATGTTGGTGCCGAAAATGGAAAAGCCGATGCTGCCCCACCCCATGGAGCGCCCTCCGAGAAAGTAGTCCTCCGTCTTGCGCTCGCGCAGGCTCACCCAGGCGCCAATGCCGACCAACGCCAGCAGGTAGCCGACGAAGACCACCATGTCGAGCGAGCCCATGCGCACGTCGCCGCCAGCAAAGGCCAGCATGTGTGTGATGTTCGGCAGCATCTTACTGGGCGGGCACGGGGTTCATCAGCGTCCAGATGCCTTCTTCGACATCGGAAAACGGCATTTGGCAGGCATCGGTCAGCTTCCACCAACGCTGGTTGATGGGGTCGGCCGCGTTGGCAGCGTCGTCCGCCGCCTGATCGTCGCCCATGTAATCAAGGTAGAGAAACTCGACGAGGTCGTCATCCAGCTCCACAAGGAAGACGCAAAGGTCGCGGATCTTGCCGCGCACCGCTTGGTCGACCACCCCGGGCCAGACCGTCTGGTGGAGCGTGCGGTATTGCATCTCCATCTCCGGGCGCACGCGGCAGCCAATCATCAGGCTGTTGCTCGGCTCTCGGTCGACGTCGTAGCCGCGGATATAGTTGATCCACTCCATTTGCAGCCAGGTGCGGCCATAGGTGACCGCACGGGGGTGCGGCGCGACGATCTTGCGCCACTCAACCTGCGCAGTCGCTTCCTCAAATGCCTTCGCCGCGCCCAGGTAGTCTTTACCGCCCGCGTAGACGAAGCGGATGACCGCGTAGTCTTTGCCCTCGATGTTCCGCGAAAAGGTCGCGAGCCCTGAGATGCCGGCCTTCTTCAACTGGCGGGCGGGCTTGCCCTCTTCGAGTGAGGCGACGGCCTTCGCCAGCGCATCCCCCTGCCCTTCCTCGATCTGCGCCAGCAGGCCGACTTGGGTGTCGCGGCCGGTGGCAAGATAGTTTTCGTAAGGCGAAAAGGCCCAGCCCTGCGTGAACAGGAATAAGCTAACCAGAAGGGGGAGAAGGGATCTGAACATCTTGGGGAGAGACAAAAAATTTAAGAACAGGAGTAAGAGTATGCTCCAGACGGAAATAAAAGGGAACGAAGCATGTTCTTCGTTGTCTTCGTCCCCTTCGGTGAAAGAAACCCCGGCCTAAACGAGGCTGTCGAGGCCGTAACGGGCCAGGATGTCGCGGACCTTGATCGGCTTGCCGGCCGCGAGTGACTCGTCCATCGCCTGCAACAGCGCAATCGTCACGATGCCTTCCTCCACATCCGGCTTCGGCACTTCGCCCTTGTAGAGGCAGTCGGCAAAGTAATCGAGGTAGTTCTGGTATTCGCCCGCATGGTGGCTGATGCCTTCGAACCGGAAGTAATGGTTCATCTGGTGCTCGAAGCTCTCCTGGATGTTGCGCTCGCCGATCTTCCAGGTGTAGCGCAGCTCGTGGTAGTCGGCCTGGCTGGCACCTTCGGTGCCCCGAATCACGCAGCTCATGCCGCTGTCGCGCACGATCGGCACGGTCGGGCCCGAGTAGGCACCGCTGACCCGCGCGATGTGGCCGGAGGTGCTCTTGAGGATAAAGTGGAAGGTGTCTTCGTGGGCGAGTCCACCGGCTTTGCCGTTGGGGCTGAGGGTGCCGTAGCCCATCACCTCTTCGATGTCGCCGAGATACCAGCGCACGAGGTCGGCCGGGTGGCTGATGCAGCCGTAGAGCCACTTGAAGTCGTCGCGCGTGGCCCAAGGCTTCTTGAGGAACCAGCGGTGGTCGGCGTGGTATTGGGCCTCGATCGTGATGAGTTCGCCGAATTCTCCCGTCTGGAAGTGTTCATGCTGGCGCGTGAAGGGCGCGAAGAAGCGCGTGCTCTGGCCGACGAAGACGCGCTTGCCGGTCTTGCGGACGAGGTCGAGCACCTGCTGGGCGCTTTCAAGGCTGTCGAGAAACGGCTTGGTGCAGATCACGTGCTTGCCGGCTTCGAGCGCCTGACAGATGTGCCGGGCGTGGAGCTGGTCGGGCGTGTAGATGCCGATGATGTCGATCTTCGGATCGGCCAGCAGCTCGTCGTAAGACGTGGTGTAGTGCGGGAACTTGAACTCGGCCGCCCGCTGCTTGCAGAGGTCTTCGTTCAGGTCGCACAGGCGGATGAGCTCAACACGGTCGCTGCTGAGGCAGCCGGAGATAATGCTGCGGCCTTCACCAAGGCCGAGCACGCCAAGTCCAAGTTTCTTCATAAGGGAGTGGGGAAAGACATCTGTGACGGAGAACGCCGACCCCGTGTTTCGGAGGTCGGCGCGCAGGTAAAGAAAAGGGCCGTTAAAGTTTGGCCGGGTCGAGGACCACGTGCTTGATGCGGTCGCGGTCCCAAGTGTAGGTGATGTGCACCTTGCCGTCTTCGGCCTGGATCACCGCCGGGTAGGCATAGCCGGCGGAGCGGGGGGCCGATTCGAGGGTCAGCACACGGTCCCAGTGCACGCCGTCTTTGGAGATCGCGACGTCGAGCGGGTAGCGCACGCCCTTCGACGGGCGCTCGGCGGGCGGGCTGCTGTGGTTGTAGACCAGCAGTTGACGGCCGTCCTGTAGCGTCACCGCGTCGGTGCCGGAGCCGGGGGTCGGCAGGTCGGTGAACGTGGTGGCGGTCCAGGTCTTGCCCTGGTCGTAAGACCAGCTGGTAGAGAGGTGGCCGTTGCGGGTACGGTTGATCGACTGCAGCGAGCCGTCCTGATGGAAGAGCACGCTGGGCTGGATCGAATCCATGCCATTGCGCTCGACCTGCTCGGTCTTGGTCCAGGTCTTGCCTTGGTCGGTGCTGCGCTCGAAGTGGAGGTGCCAGCCGTTACCCTCGGTGCTGGAGGGCGAGAGCCAGGTGCCGTCGGCCAACTCAACCGGCTTGTTCTTGATCGGGCCGAGGATGCCTTCCGGCAATTCGCGGGGCTTGCTCCAGGTCTTGCCGCCGTCCTTGGACGTCATGACCATGCCCCACCATTCGCTGGGGCTGGGGCCGATCTTGTAAAAGAGTTGCAGCGGGCCGTTCTTGGGCTGGAAGAGCACGGGGTTCCAGGTCGGGTAGCGCTTGCCGTCCTTCCATTCGCCGGTGGCGACTTCCTTGGCCTTTTCCCACTGGCCGTTGACCATGCGGGCGACCCAGATCGTGACGTCGGGGTTGCGCTCCTTGGTGCCGCCAAACCAGGCCGCCACGAGGTGGCCGTCGCTCGTTTCGGCGATGGTCGAGGCGTGGCAGGACTTGTAGGGGGCGTTCGGGTTGATGAACTCCGAATCGAGCACGGCAGGGCTATCGGTCGCAACCTTGGCGGCGTCGGCTTCGCTGACTTCCTTCGGGTCGAGCATCGTCAACGTGACGGAGCCCGTGTAGGTCGGCGCGTCGGTCGTCGGGATGTTGCGCTCGGGGCGCTCCGCAGGGCCGTTTTTGGTCCACGAGCCGGCGACTTGCGAGAGCAGGCGCAGTTCGCTGCCCTTGCCCAGCTCGCCATCAAAGCGGAAGGCTTCCATGCCCTCGGCATACATGCCCCAGCCACGCGCGTCGTAGACCTTGACCCACTTGGCATCCATCTTGGTGCCGCGGGCTTCCTGGCTGAAGAGCGCCACGTCCCACTGGCCGAAGATCGTCGCTGCCGATTTGCCGGGGGTGGAATCCATGACCCCTTCGCCCAGCCATTCGGCGTTGAGCGGCTCGTCGACGATCTTGAGCGTCACGCCCACTTCCGGGATCCAATCGACCACGGTCAGGTGCGGCGTCACGGCGTAATCGAGCTTCATCTGGCCGTTGTCGAGCAGGTGGTAGGTGTAGTCGACCACCACGCGGTTCTCTTCGTCGGCCTTGTATTCCACCTTGGAGCGCAGGACCACGCCGTCGGCCACGTCTTCGGTGGAGCTTTCGAGGGTCATCGGCTCCAGACGCTGGAGGAAGGTGCGCCAGTCGGGGGCTTCCTTGATCTTGTCGAGGCGATTACGCTCCGACCAGGTCGCGGTGCGCCAGACGGCGATGTCGGAATCTTCGATAATGTCGTTGCCGGCCTTCTTGGCCTTCTCAATCACGCCGCCCTTGAAGTGGAATTCCACATCGCCGGCCACGAGGCGGGTCGAGTCGCCGTCCTGGACGATCTTCGCGCCACCTTCGACTTGGGCAGGCACCGGCAGAGGCGTTTTACCCTCACCCAGGCGCACGCTGTTTTTGCCCATAACGCTGCCGTCGGGGCCCTTGATCGTGAACTGCGCGTAGTGCACGCCTTCCTTTTCAAAGTCGATCTTGGTGGTCGGCAGCAGGAAGCGCTGGGTGGTGTGCGGCTGGCCGCTCAGGTTTTCGGTGCCCGAATCGAGCACGACACCGTTGCGGAAGAGCTTCCACTCGATGGAAACGGCGGAGAGGTCGGTAAAGTCGTAGCCGTTGTAGACGGGGATCGACACGTTGCCGCGGTGTTCGTTGAGCGGCAGCCAGTCGGCGGCGATCTGGACGGGGGCGTAGACGGCCTTGGTCTCCCAGTAGTCGCGCTGCGGCACGCGGTCGGCGTCGACGATGCCGTCCATCCCGTTGTTGCCGTGGGCGTCGAGGATCGTGTTTTCGTCGATGCGCTTGTCGGCCACAAACTCGGCGCCCTTGCGGGTATACTTGCTCTTGTCTTCGAGCGGGTCGAGCACCGTCTGGCCTTCGGTGTTGCGGCGGAGGCCCTGGTCGGCCCAGAGCCAGATCATGCCGCCCGCGCCAGCCGGGTGCTTGGTGATGGCTTCCCAGCGGTCGCCAAATTCGCCGAAGTCCGTCGGCCCGATGGCGTGAGTGTATTCGGTCGTGACGAGGGGGCGGGTGGAGTTGCCGGCCAGTTCGTCATACTGCGCCGCCGACCAATAGTGCGGGGCGAGGATGTCGACTTCCTTCGGCAGGTCCTTTTCGGCCCGGAAAGGCATCAGCGTGGGGCGGGTGTCGTCGAGGCCCTTGATCACCTTGAGGCCTTCGAGGTGCAGCGCGCTGAACGGGTCTTCGTTGCCAAACGACCACACGATGACGGACGGGCGATTGAGGTCGCGCTTCATCGTCTCGTGGATGCGGGTGAGCATCCCGGTGTTGAAGCTGGGGTTCCAGAAACGGTCGCCCCCGAAGCCCAGCGGGATCTCCTCGATCACGTAGAGGCCGTGCTCGTCGGCCAGACGTATAAAGCCCTCGGCGTGCGGATAGTGCGCGGTGCGGACGGCGTTGATGTTGGCGGCCTTCATCAGCTTGATATCCTGCAGCCACTGCTCCTTGGTCGTGGCGCGGCCAGTGTCGGGGAACTGGTCGTGACGGGCCACGCCGCGCAGCTTCACGGCCTGGCCGTTGACGCGCAGCACGCCGCCCTTGGTCGAGACTTCGCGGAAGCCGATACGGTCGCTCCAGCGGTCCCACACTTCGCCATCGCGGACGAGTTCGACCGTCAGCTCGTAGAGGTTGGGCGTCTCTGCGGTCCACTTCTTGGGCTCGTTGACGTCCATCACCAGCGTGAAGTCGTTGCCTTGGTGGGCACCCGTGATGGTGACGGTCTTGGACTCGACCTTCACTTCCTTGCCGTCGGCATCTTTGAGGATGGCGCGCAGCTCGAAGGGCTCGGACACGGCGAAGAAGTCCGCCTTCTTGTCCCAGCGCTCGACGAAGATGCGAGTCTTGAGCAGGGCGTCCTGGTAGAGTTCGTCGAGGTCGGTCTCGACCGCCACGCGCGACATCACCATCTCGCGGGGGGAGAACTCGATTTCGACATCGCGGTAGATACCGGCCAGCGCCCAGTCGTCGTTGGCGTCAAACTTCCACTGGTCGGGCTGGATCTGCTGGCGCACGCGCACCGAAAGGGTGTTTTCCTCGCCCCACTTGATTTGCTCGCTCACGTCGAAGGCAAAGCCGGTAAAGCCGCTGTCGTGCTGGCCCAGGCGCTTGCCGTTGAGCCACGCCTCGGTCGACATCCACACGCCGTCGAAGTCGAGCAGTGCGCGCACGTCCTTCTCGGTCTTCGCCGGGGCTGTGAAGGTCTTCACGTAGAAGCCCTCGGACTCCGTGCCGTCGACGTAGTGCGGCTCCTCGAAGCCTTCGAGGTTCCAGTTGGAGGGCACCTTGATCGTTTCCCAGCCGGAGACGTCGTAGCCCTCTTCAAAGAACCAGCGATACTCGTCGGCGGCCTTGGGATCGAGAGCGAGATGGAAGCGCCACTCGCCGTTGAGGGAGAGGGTATCAGGGATGCCGGGCAGGCCCTCACGGGCGGACGCATCGGCAGTCACCGCGCTCAAGCCACAGACGGCGAGCGACAGAAGGGTGCTGTAACGGGGGAGGTTCATGGGAAAGATGCTAGCGATTGAGATAAGTGTTCATTTCGACGCCCGCCCGGATGAAGGGGCCGACGCCTTTGAGGTCGTTGCTGATGACCAGCTCGCTGAGATAATACCGGTAGGAGCCGTCGCGATCGTCGCTGAGGCCGGCCACGCGGCAGCACTGGGTGAGGCTGAGGCGGCCCTTGGCATCGACCTCCAGCAGGTGGTCGTGGATGCCGTTCCAACCGTCTTCAAGCACGCCGGTAAAGGCGTTGCGGGGCAGCCAACCGTTGTTCAGCGCCTTGGCCAGGGTATAAACAAACTGGGAAGAGGCCGTGCCCTCAAGATAATTGCCGGGGCGGTCCCCTTGATCCATCACCTGCCACCACAGGCCCGTCTCCGGGTCTTGCCAGCGCTTCACGCCGAGCGCCCAGCGGGTCAGGATCTCGATCAGCACCGGGCGGCCGGGGTGGTCTTCGGGCAGGAACTCCAGCACATCGACCAGCGCCATGCCGTACCAGCCGACCGAGCGGCCCCAGATGTTGGACGACAGACCCGTCTCGGGGTCGGCCCAGGGCTGCTGCTTCGCCTCGTCCCACGCGTGGTGGTGGAGCTGCTTTTCAGCGTCCCAGGCGTGCCGGTCGATGATCACAAACTGTTGCACGACGTCGTCGAACAGCTCCGGCTCGTTGAAGTCCTTCGCGTATTGGGCGAGGAAGGGCGAGCCCATGTAGAGGCCGTCGAGCCACATCTGGTGCGGGTAGACTTGCTTGTGCCAGAAGCCGCCCTCGCTGGTGCGGGGGTGTTCGCGCATCTGGCCACGCAGGATCTCGACGATCTGCTGGTAGCGCTCGTCTTTGGTGATGCCGTAGAGGTCGAGCGCGGGGCTACCTGGCTTGACCATGTCGATGTTGAAGTGGTCGTGCTTGTAGCCCTTGATCGTGCCGTCGGCCTGCAGGCAATCGCCCACGATGCCCTCGGCATATTCAAGCCACTTCATGTCGCCGGTGGTCTGCGTGAGGTCGACTGCACCCAGGGCCACGATCGCGAGGCTGTAATCCCACATCGCGGGCACGTCGCGGCCCTCGGGCACCCACTCATGGAAGCGGTCGACGAGGTCCGTCATCATGCGCTGCGACAACTCCAGCGGCGAGGCGTCTCCGGTGTAGGGGCGCATGTCGTGCAGGCCGGGCCCAAAAGTCTTTTCTTCGCCAGCCTTGAGCGCCACGTCCTTGACCTGATCGCCGTAGCGCAGGCGGGCTTCCCCACCCTTTTCGGAGCGGATGGTCAGCTCCTGCAGCTCGGAGTCTTGCCAGGCAAAATCGAGTTCCATGCCGCCGCGGGCACGCAGGCCCTGCACGGAGCCGGTGTGGAATTGCTCGGGCAGCGCAGGCAGCAGCACGATCTCGAACTTCTGCTGCTTGCCGCGACCGTAGCCGACCTCGTGGTGGCTTTGCATCAGCATCTCGGAGATGCCGGCGGTGGCGGCAAAGTTACCGTCGATCTGGAAAGGCGGGTGCGCGTCGAAGAGGTTCGGGTAGACCCCGGCGCCGCCTTCGACCTGACGAATCAGAGCGCCATCGGGCGTGTCGCGCACGTAGTTGAGCTGATTCATCAGGATCTGGTGGGCGTGCGGGCCATCGAGGAAGCGCGCCCAGAGCGAGATCTTCCAGCCGAGAGCCCAGCCGGTGCCACCATTGCCGCGATAGAGCAGCGACTGCTTGGCGGCCTGCATCATTTCCGGCTCGTCCCAGGTAATGTCCTGCCCTGGGAATACGCCCCAGAGGTGGGAGACGTGGCGGTGCTCGTTGTCCGGGTCGTCCACGTCTTCGAGCCACTCCTGCAACTGGCCATAGCGCCCGATCATGTTGGGCGCGATGCGCTCCTGCAGGGGCTCGATTTCAGCGGCGAGGCCGTCGTCGATGCCGAGGATCTCTTCCGCCTCGATCACCCAGCCGAAGAGGCTGCGGATGATCTGGTGGTCCATCGTCGGGCCCATCACGAGACCGCCGTGCTCGGGCGAATTGGAGGGGCCGCTGATCAGCCAGCCCGTTTCGGGGTCTTCGACGAGGTAGTGCGAGTAAAAGAGAGCGGCGTCGCGCATCGCCGGGTAAGCCCGGTCGCGCAGGAAGTCCATGTCCTGGGTGTAGCGGAAGCGCTCCCAGAGGTGTTGCACTAGCCAACCGCTGCCCAGCGGCCAGATGCCGTGGTTGGAATTGTTGATCGGGGCCGCGCCGCGCCAGAGGTCGGTGTTGTGGTGGACGACCCAGCCGGGCAGGTCGTAATGCACTTTCGCGACTTCGGTGCCGGAGACCTGCAAGTCGTCGATCATGTCGAAGAAGGGCTCGTGCAGCTCGGAGAGATTGGCGACCTCCGCCGGCCAGTAGTTCATCTCCGCGTTGATGTTGAGCGTGTATTTGCTGCCCCAGGCCGGTTCGAGCTGGTAATTCCAGATGCCCTGCAGGTTGGCGGGCTGGCTGCCCGGGCGGCTGCTGGCGATCAGCAGATAACGGCCATATTGGTAGAAAATCTCCGCCAGGCCGGGATCGTCGACCTTCGTGTCGCGGAAGAGGCGCTTGTCGGTCGGCCAGGTGTCGAACTCGCTGTTGCCCAGCTCGATGTCGACGCGGTCGAAGAGCGGCTCGTAGTCTTCCGCGTGGCGGCGGGCCAGCGCGTCGTAAGACTTGCCGGCGGCGGCTTCGATCACTTTGGCGGTCTCGGCCACCGGATCGGTCGAGAGCTCATCAAAGTGGGTGAAATTGGTGTCTCCACTGAGCAGGATCGTCACCGCATTGGCCTTGGAGACCGTCAGCGTGTCGCCCTCGGTGGTCACTTTGCCGCCTTCGGCCAGCACCTTGACGCGGGCGGCGAAGGCCATGCCCTCGTGCTCGTTGCCGATCTCGACGTGGCGCTTGTCGGGGCCGACGTTGCCGGTCAGCAGCAGGCTGTCGCTGCCTTGGGCTTCGACCTGGAACTGCTCGTGCGGCGTGGTGAAGCGCAGCGTGAAGCTGATCCGGCCCTTCTTGTCTGCCGTAAAACGCTGGACGATAACGTTGTCCGGGTAGCTGGAAAAGGCGTGGCGGGTGTAGCGAACGCCTGCGGTGCGGTAGTTGACCGAAGCGATGGCCGTCTCGAGGTCGAGGTCGCGCAGGTAGTCGCTGACCTTGCCATCGTGGCCGAAGTCGATCTCGAGGTTGCCGAAGGCCTGATACATGGGCAGGCGCAGCGGCACGCTCATGAACTTGTCGTTGGCGAGTGCTTCGGCCTCGTCCTGCTGGCCCTGTTCGAGCAGCTGGCGCAGGTCGTCGACGTATTGGGCCGCGCCCTCGTGGGCGTAGCTGTGCGGGACGCCGCTCCAGAGGGTGTCTTCGTTGAACTGGACGAGCTCGACGTCGGTGCGGCCATGGATCATGGCGCCGAGGCTGCCGTTACCCACGGGCAAGGCTTCCGTCCAGACGGCTGCCGGTTGTTCATACCAGAGGCGCAGGTCCTGCGAATCGGCCTGGGGGGCCGCTTGCAGGGCGCTGCTGGCGCAGAGGAAGGACAAGAGGTAGCGCATAAGAAAAATCTAGCGTCGGGAGGTGGAAACGAAGGTGTAGTGGCCGGAACCCACCTCGAGGGTGGCGGTCTCCGCATCTTGATTCGCGAGGGTCACGCCCTGGACCTGCGCGAGGGGCTTGCCGCCTTCGAGCAGCGTGTCGCCGCGCTTGGGCAGGTGGACGGTGGCGGTGGAGCCGGGCGGCACTTCCACGTCGAGCGTGAAGGTGTCGGCGGCCTGTTCCCAGCGCACATGGATGGGGCCGTAAGGGCCGTCGTGGGTCGCTTCCGCCCAGCTCAGCTCCTCGACCGGCTCGGGGCGGATGATGATATGCTTGAAGCCGGGGGCCTCGGGGTCGGGCGCGATGCCGACCAGGCTGCGGTAGAACCACTCGTTGAGGTGGCCGAGCATGAAATGGTTTTGGCTGGAACCGCCGTCCCAGGCCTCGGTGAGGCTCGTCTTGCCATGCTCCACCTGCCAGCCGTAGCCGGGCACGTCGGTGCGGTGGTGGATCTTGTAGACGAGATCCGGGCGGTTGCCGAGGGCGAGTGCGCGCAGCAGGTAGCGGTGGCCCACGTCGCCAGCGGTGATGCTGTAGTCGCTGGCCTCGATGGACTTGACGATGGCGGCAAATACATCGGCTTCGCGACCTTTGGGCACCATACCGAGGGCGTAAGGCATCGCGTTGGCCGTCTGGCTGCCGGTGGCGTAGCTGCCCGTATCGGCGTTGAAGAACTTGTCGTTGAAGGCCTTGCGGATGTGCTCGGCGCGCTCGGCGTAGGCGGTAGCTTCACCCACGCGGCCGCGGATCTGCGAGATCTTGCCCAATTCGCGGCACAGCTCGTAGTAAATCGCGGTGGCGGTCAACGCACGCGGGGTCAGCTTGCCGTAACCCGGCGCGCCCGGTCCGATGTCGTACCAGTCGCCCAGGCCGTGGTCGAGGATGTGGCCCTCGGCCTTGCTCGCGAGATAAGCCTCGTAGGCCTGCATCTGGTTGTACTGGGCCTTGAACGCCGTTTCGTCGCCGGTGTAGAGATACTGCTGCCAGGCGGCGAGGACGAGGGAGCTGCCCCACTCCGGCGAATCGCGGAAGTCTCCGGGCATCACCACAAACTCGGGTGAGGTGCTCGGCACCAGGCCACGCTCGGTCTGCGCGTCGGCCATATCCCCAAAGGTCTTGCGGTAGAGCGAGGTGACGTCGAACTCGTAGCGCAGCGATGGGCCGTTGAGGTGGTATTGCTCCAGCCAGCCGAGGCGTTCGCGGTGCGGGCAGTCGGTCAACACGCTGACCATGTTGCTGCGCTGGGCCCAGCGGATCAGCTCGCGCGTCTTGGTCCACAGCTCGCTGGAGGTGGCGAACTCGCCGACCGGCTCCGCGCTGCCGTGCGTCACCAGGCCCTCGATTTCGATCACTTCAGGCATCGCCCCACCCTCCTTGGCCGGGGTGGTCGTGACCTGCAGGTAACGGGCGCCGTGGTAGAAATAGTTGGCCTGCCAGCTTTCCTCGCCCTTGCCGTCGAGGATGTAATCCCAGCTTGCGAGGCCCGCGCGGGTGCTGCCGGGGTCGATGCGGCCGTCTTCGTGCACCAGCTCGGAGGGCTCGACGCGCACCATGGAGCCGGCGGGGCCCTTGACCTTCACGCGCACCATGAGGGCGGCATTCTGGCCGAGATCGTAGACGACCTTGCCGGGCTCCAGTTCCTTTTGGGCGACGGGCTCCAATGTCTCGATCACCTTGACCGCCGGGGCGGCGTAGGAAGCGCCACGCAGCTTACCGCCGGGGCCCTTGGTCTCTGCGGCGGCCTGCCACGAGCTGTCTTCCTTGAAACCGGGCTGCGTCCAGCCTGCGGGCTCGAGGCGGGCGTCGTAGACTTCGCCGCCATACATGTGGCTGTAAGTCGTCGGGCCGGAGCGCACCGCCCAATCGTCGTTGGTGGTGACGACTTCCTTTGAGCCGTCTTCGTATTCCAGCTGGAGCTGCAGGATGGCGGTCAGCGGGCGGTAACGGCCCACCAGCTTGGTGTAGCGGCCTTCTGGCTCGGCGACGTTGTACATGCCGCTCGAAAGCGTGAGCCCCATCGCGTTGGCGCCGCTCTTCACAAGGTCCGTGACGTCAAAAGTATCGTAGAGCACCGTCTTCTCGGCGTCCGTCCAACCCGGGGTGATGGCGTAGTCCCCCACCCGCTCGCCGTTGATCTCGAGCGTGTACTGGCCTTGGCCGGAGACGAAAACGACGGCACGCTTGAGCTGCGGGCGCACCTGGAAGTCTTCGCGCGCGATCACCGTTTCGGTCGCCAGCGGGAAGGCGCTGGAGAGGCCCTTGCCGTCGACCACTGCCGAAGCGCTCCACGGGCCTTCTTCAAGGCTGTCGGAGGCCGTGACCTTGGCCCCGATGGCGACGTTCTGGCCCTTGGAATTGACTTCGATCTGGCTGAAGGCGAGGCAGATTTCGTCGTTCAACTCACGCAGCACGGGGGCCTTGAGGCGGAAGTAACGCCCCTTGACCTGCTCCACCGGGATGGTGTGGCGCGAAATCCACATGTTGATGGGCGCGTCGCGGGTGTCCGCAACCACCTTGGCGTCGGAAAAATCGGGCTTGTTCGCCAGCTCGATCACGTATGCCTGCGGCAGGCCGAGACGCTCGGAGACGGTGTGGCGCAGGCCGTGCAGCTTGATCTGGTCGATCGTGTAGGTCTTGCCCAGGTCGAGCTGGATCCACTTGGGCGTGTTGACGTCGTCCGCCGGTTGCGAGCGGTAGCCCAGGTGCGGGCGGTCGTATTTCAGCCACTCGGGGCTGGCGATCCAGGAGGCTTCCCAATCGTTTTGCGACTTGAGGCCCATCGTCCAGGTGGCCGTTTCGCTCCAGTCGCCGGGTTCGCCGTCGGCATCCCACACACGCACTTTCCAGAATGCTTCCTGACCGCTGCCGATGCTGGACCCACGGTAGCGCACAAAAATCTGGTCTTCGCCTTCCTTCTGGCCCGAGTCCCACAAATCGCCTTCGTCGGCGGCCAGCTTGTCGGCACTGGAGGCGACGAGCACCTGGTAAGCGGTCTGGCGATCACCACGGGTATCGCTCTTCAGCTTCCAGCTGAGCGTAGGCGAGGCATCGAGGCCGAGCGGGTTGCGCATCGCTTCGGCAGTCAGGGCATACGGCTCCAGGGCCAGAGCAGGCGACGCGAGGAAGACCACGCTCGCCGCGGCAGACGCGGGGATCAGAAAGGGGAGTTTCATGTCGGGGAGATGCTTAACGCTGAAGGGATTCTAACTCTTGCTGGATGGCCTCGGGCGTCCGTAGCGCACGCTCGAGGAACGCATCGTCCTCATGTAGAGCGTGCATGAGGGCGGGATCTTCCACGGTCACGAACGATTCGTCGATCGAGCCGTCGGGGGCCTGAATGGCGCTGAGGTCGAGCTGGAGATGCTCGGCCATAAAGGGATACATCGCCAGGCGCTTGGAAAAGTTGTAATTATGCCCCTCGTCGGGCAGGTGGTGGTAGGCCACCTGATCGGCCGCATCATAGTAGCTGTAGATGGTGCGGGCAAAGGGATACTCGACCAGCGGGGTGTATTGCGACCAGTCGCCGCCGTCGGAGATCAGCTTCAGCGGGCGTGGCGCAGCCAGGGCGGCAATCATCGCGTTGCTGGCAAAGTGGTCTGCGCTGCGGTGGATGGGCAAACCGCTCTCACAGGGGCAACCGCCGAAGAAATACGACGACACCATTGCGACCGGCACCGATACCGCCACCCGCTCGTCCAGCGCGGTGAGCACAAAAGTCTGCGTGCCACCGCCGGAGTGGCCGGTGACGCCGATGCGCTGGGGGTCCACCTCGGGCAGCGACGTGAGGAAGTCGATCGCACGCATGCCGTTCCAGGCCTGCAGGGTCATGGAGACGCCGTGGCGGTGGCCGTCGGGGCCGAGAAAGAGGGTCGAATCGCCATAGCCCACCATGTCGATGGTGAAGGCCACCGCCCCCATCTTGGCCAGCGAGGCGGCGCGGCGCTGCACGTCTTCCTTGAAGCGGCCATGCTTGATCCAGCCTTCGGGACCGTCGGGCGGGCTGGAGTGGCCGTGCGGGTTGACGACCGCCGCGTAGGGCGGTTCGCGATCGAGCGGCAGATAAAGATTACCCGTGACCCAGTAGCCGGGAATCGACTCGAAGGCCACGTTTTCCACCGCGTAGCCGTCGTATTCGCGGCGGTCGCGACGGATCGGATTCAAGGGCGTGCGCTCGGGCAATGGGCTGAGGTTCGCGCCCTCCTGGATGCGCTGGCGCACGTGCGCGGCATAGGCGCTCCAACGTTCGCGGTTCGGAAATTCGGCAATCGCAGCATCGAGCACCACCGCGCCCTGCTCCGGGGTCAGATAAGTGCGTTGGGCCAGCATCGGGCCGTTCCCGGGAGCGGGCGGGAGCAGCTCCGTCGGTGCCCAAGTGAGGGTCTCGGGCTCGGCGTTCGGCGTTTCCGAACGCGAGCAACCGGCAAGAACGGCAAGGGAAGTCAGGGCTAGCACCGAACTAAAAGAAACAACGCACATCTGCCTAGCGCGTTCTGGGAGTGCGGCGCTTCGCGCCGATCTGGTTTGCGGGCGGGCTCCGGCCGGTGAATCCAATCCGCGACAACCAAAAGTAGCCTGCTTCAGGAATGAAATCGGCGCAAAGCGCCGCACTCCAGAGCGTGCTGGGCGATTACGTAAGCTGGATCGAAGTTGGGCTGGCAGGCGCGAATACATGAAAGGGGGATGGGGCGTTACGGCTGGTGCGGGGTTTGGCGACGGCCGAAGGCGAACTGGGCGCAGAGGAAGCCGACCAGCAGGATCGTGGTGGTGCCGAAGACGATCACCAGGTAGTTGTGGAACGGGCTTTGCAGGCCTTCGCCGAGCCAGCCCATCTTGGGCGACAGGCTCATCCACAGGATCAGGATCAGGCCCACGATGGTGCCGACGAGTGCCGCCGTGGCGTTGGCGCGCCGGGCTAGGATGCTGAGCAGGAAGAGCCCGAGCATGCCGCCACTGAAGATGCTGGCGTAGCCCCACCAGGCATCGAGGGCGTTCTTCACCTGCGTCATGCTCAAGGCCATGAGCGTGCCGGCGGCGCCGAACACGATGGTGGTGATGAGCACAAAGCGCATCGACTGGCGCTCATTGGCCTCGCGGTTAAAGAAGCGCTGGTAGTAGTCGCTGAGCACGATGGTGGCGGCCGAATTGAGGCTCGTGGAGAGCGTGCTCATGGCGGCGGCGAAAATCGCGGCGATCAACAGGCCGGTGATGCCGGGCGGCAGGGCCGACACGATGAACCAAGGGAAGACCCGGTCGGGGTTGCCCTGGTAGTCGCCTGGCAGCGCCTCTGGAAAAGCCGTGTAGTAGGCAAAGAGGGCGGTGCCGATGAAGAAAAAGATGGCCGAAACGGGAATATACATCAGGCCACCCAGCCAGATACTGCGGCGCGCTTCCTTGTCCGACTTCGCGGCGATGTAGCGCTGCACGTAGCTTTGGTCGATGCCGAAGTTGTTCAGGTTGATGAAGAACCCGTAGATCAGCGTGACCCAGAAGGTGGTAGTCGTAAGGCCGGGGCCGTAGTCGCCGAGGCTGAACTTGTCGTGCTCTGCCGCAAGCGTGAAGACCTGGCCCGGGCCATCCGGCAGGCTGAACACCATGACGGCGGCACAGGCGAGCGCGCCCACAATCAGGATCACCGTCTGTATCGCATCGGTCCAGATGACCGCTGTGATACCGCCCATGAAGGTGTAGGCCGTCACGGCCACGCCCGTCACGACGATCACGGTGTAGATGTCCCAACCCAGCAGCTCCTTCAGCGGCAGGGCCATGAGATACATGACCGTGCCCATGCGGGCGAGCTGGGTAAGGAGATAGCAAATGCTGGCGTAGACGCGCGCCCAGGCCCCGAAACGGTCTTCCAGGTGATGGTAGGCCGAGACGTAGTGCGAGCGGCGGTAATACGGCAGGAAAAACCAGACCGCAATGGGCGTCGCGATGAACAGCGACAGACTGAAAACGTAAGGGTTCCAGTTTTCGGCGAACGCTTTGCCCGGCAGCGCGAGGAAGCTGATGCTGCTGACATAGGTCCCCAGGATCGACAGCCCCGTGAGCCAGCCCGACATGCTGCGACTGGCGGCGGTGTAACTCTCCACCGAACGCTCGCGGAACATGAAGAACAGGCCGACGCCCATGATGGCCGCAAAATAGACCACCAGAACGCCGAGATCGAGGAATGTGAAATGGGAACCCATGGGCAGGAGCAGGAGCGGGGATTACTTGGCTTGGTAGAGCGGCAGGCCCCACTCGACGAACTTGGCGCGCAGGTCTTTGACGATGCCGTCGAAGATTTCCTGCGACTGGGCCGAAACGATCGACTTGGGCACGCCCGGCTCGAAACCGCGCGCGGCGAGGCCGGCGGGCACGTTGATCGGGAACGTGAGGCGGTCGATGATCTGGCCGACTTCCTTCATGCGGGAGGCGGTCGGTTCGAGTTCGCCGGGCTGGCCTTGCTTGTAGACGCGGAACTGCTCCAGCATCAGCTCGGGCACCATGTTGACGAGACCGCCGATGCAGCCGGCGGCGCCGAGCTGGAAGACCTCGGGCAGGCGCGTATCGGCCCCGGAGAAGACGCCGAAGCCCTTTTCCTTGCCCATCGCGATCAGCTCGCTGTGGTAGCTGAACTCACGGCCGCTTTGCTTGTAGCCCTTCATGTTGGCGCGGTCGGCAAAGGCTTCCACCGTCTCGATGGCGATGCGGTTGCAGGCCAGCTCCGGGAAGTTGTAGAGCATCACCGGCAGCGGGGCGGCGGCTTCGGCCACCTTGAGGAAGAACGCCAGTTGGTCGGCAGCGGAGACGGGGTAGAACGACGGCGGCATCACGGCGACGCCCGCCAGGCCTTCGTCACGAGCCGTCTTGGCCAGCTCGCAAGCGACTTTCGGGTTGATGTCGCTCACATTGGCGATCACCGGCAGGGGCGCGGCCGCCTCGGCGGTAAAGGCGAGGATGCGCTTGCGCTCTTCCAGGCTGAAGAAGGAGAACTCGCCGGTGCTGCCGAGCGCCAACGCGCCGTGGATGCCGACGCCACGCAGCCACTGCAAGTGCTGCCGGATGGCGTCGGCGCACAACGCGCCTTGGGCGTCGGTCGGCAGCGCCAACGCGACGAGAATACCTTCGGAGGGAAAGTTGGGTTTCATGGATACAGGGGACTAAAAGGGGTTAGGGCTCGAGCGGTGCGAGGTTGGCACCGGGAGATTCGGCGCCGCCGACGTAGCGGATGCGCAGGGCCATGTGTTCCTTCCCAGGCAGCTTCACCTTGCGGTTGCCTTCGGCCACGTAGGAATACATGCCGTTCTTCTTGGTCACAAAGGGCTTATCGACGGGCTTGATGGTCATCCCCCAGGTATCGATCACCTCCACCTGGAACTCCATGCCGTCGGTCAGGCCGTTCTTGGGCAGCTGGAAGGCCCATTCGGTGGGCGTTTCCTTGCCGAAGTAGACGAGGTAGTATTCGCCCGCCTTGCCGCCGATGCGCGAATCCTGCCACTTGTCGGCCGGGTTGATGCCCTCCTTGGGGCTGTCTTCGAGGATCTGGCGGAGGAAGGTGATGCGCTCGGGGCTGGTGCCCTTCAGTTCGCCGCCCTGCCCCAGCCACACGATGTCGTGCGGGGCCTGAAAATACTCGCTGTGGCCGACATAGGTGCCCGCCACGGTGCCCGACCAGAAGCGATGTACGAGCTCTTCGCCGGAAAGCTGGGCCCAGCGCTTGTCGTGGTCGCCCTCGTATTTCACCTCATCGTACACGATGGGCTTGCGCCACACGTCGCGGTAGAGCTGCGCGCTGCGGGAGTGCTCGACGGCCGCGCCGTTCTGGATGCTGGCGTGCGTCACCCACGGCTTGTTGTTATCGTAGAGCACAAAGCCGTTGTGGATGGAGCGCGGGTGCCCGTAGGGGTCGGCGGCCATGACGACCTGGAAGTAGCGATCCCAGTCTTCCATCGTCTTGGTGCGGAAGAAATCGTATTCGTTGCCGATCGACCACCAAATGTTGCGGTAAGCGGCGAGGCGGGCCACGAGGTAGCGCAGGAACTGCTCGTCTTCGGGCTTTTCGAGGCGATCCAGCCCCCAGCGACCTTCACCGTAGGGGTAAAAGAGGATCAGGTCGCACACGATGCCCATGTCGCGCAGCTGACCGATGCGCTGCTCCAGATGCTGGAAAAACTCCGGGTTGGGGCGCTCGAAGTCCCAGTTGTGCGGCTCGCCCGCAAAGGGGAAGCGCGTCGGCGGCATGTAATCCGCCCCGTGGGCCTGCGGGAACACACCCATGCGCAGCTTGTTGAAGGGCGCCTCGGCGAGGGTCTTCAGCGTGCGCTCCTGCATCTCTTCGGTGCGGTGCGTCCAGCTGTAGCTGGTGGTGCCGATGGGCTTGTAGGGCGTGCCGTCGGCGTAGGCAAAGTGGTAGGTGTAGGCGACGTGGATCGGCCCGTGATTGTCGCCCTGCGCAGGCGTTACCTCAAAGGCACCCTGCTGGTTGGTCAAATCGGTCCGATTGCTGCGAGTCTGGAAAGTCCAGTTACCCGGCTTGGGCGGCATGAAGCGGATGCGGTAGACGCCGTCGCCGTCGTAAAAGCCGGCCACTTCGGTCGATTGTTCGCCGTCGGAAAAGGTGCCGGTGAGGCGGACTTCGGCGAAGGGGTTGCCGTCGGACGGCCCCTCCAGCTCGATCTCGTAGACGTCCCACTGCTCCACGGAAGATGGAGCCGTGACCGCCCAGGCCGTCAGGTGGCTGCCCAACAGGGCGAGGAAGAAGAAGCAACTGCGCATGGGAAAATGATCGTTAGCGGGTGATCCAGAAGGCGGCGGGGCCGTTGGAGCGGGGCTTGTACAGCTTGCCGCCCTTCACTTGCTCGGTTTCCGACTTTGGCTGCCCGGTCTGCAAATCCATGAAATGGACGGTGAAGTTCCCTGAAGCATTGCGCAAGTCAATCACGGCTGGTTCATCGCCCGTAGTGTAATAAAAGAAGGCGTTCTGCCCCTCGCTGAGCGTCCAGGCGACCTTTTCGGCCTTCAGCGGTTTCATCATGGCGAGGCTTGCAAGAAGCTCCGGCGAGGTCTGCCTGGGCAGCGGAGCCAGCGAGCCCCCGGCGGCCACAAACGACCAGCCTTCGTACTCGCCGTGCCCGGTGATGATACCGAGGTGCGGGTAGCGCGCGCGGTAATCGGCCACCATGCGGGCAATCGACTTGCCGTCGGCGCGGCTGCCGTCCCACTGGCGCAGGTGCTGGCGCGGCGCGAGGTTTTGCCCGCCATCGGGCGCGAAGAGGTCGCCGTTGCGGTCCACAAACCAGTAGGTGAAGTCGACGAGGTCGATCAACGGGCTGCGCTTCGGGTCTTCGAGGATAGCGTCCTGCACGTCCTTGGGCGTCGAGAGCGCGATGAGCGGGTGCTTGCCCGTCTCCGCTTCCCACTCTGCAATCACATCCAGCCAGAACTCCACGAAGTGCAGCGGGCCGGTGTATTCGGCGCTGACGGTGTGAATGACGTTGGGCTGGTCCGCGAGGTTGTCGAGGCACTTGCGGATGTAGAGGCGGTGCCACTCGGCGATCTCGGGGATGCTCGTGTCGTAAAAGCGGGGAGCGCTGACGAGGGTGTCGCCATCGTAGGGCGGCGGTTCAGGCCAGCCGGTCTCCTGCACGGAGTTGACCTCGCGCCACGGGAAGTCGACCCAGTGGGCGCCCGATTCGATGAGGTTGTGCTGGAAATACATCTCGCTGATCAGGACCAGCTCGTGCCGTTGCGCCTCTTGGGCAAACTCGCGCAGGCGGCGGAAATACCACGGGTTGAACTTCGTGAGGTCGTACTGCGAAATGCGGTTCCACGACTCTCCGGTGCCGGTACGAGCCCAAGGCAGCTCGTAGAAAGGCGGCCAGACTTCAGCATTGATGCGGCGCGTCATCTCGTGATCGTCACGACGGCGGTCGTACCACAGGCCGTAGTGATGGCGGGCCACGACGAGGCCGCGCTCCTGCATCTGGGCAGCGACGGCGGAAAGGTCGTCCGTCAACCCCAGCCCGGTGCGACCGGGGGCAAAGCGCGTGATGGAAGGCTGCGAAATCTTCTTCGCACGTTGTGGCACGAGGCTGCCGCGCCACCACTGCAGGCCCTGCTCGCGCCCGGTCAACAGCTGGCCGTCCACAGTCAACCAACCCTGATCGTTGAGCTGCATCCCGGGAGTGGCGATGGGAGCCTCCGGTTGCGGGGCGGGCGCGGTTTCAAAGCGGGCGGGAACAGGATACACCGGCAGCGGCCTCAGCGCATGCAAGGCGGCCTTGCCAATACGGTCGTTGAGCTGCGCGCGGTAGAGGCTCATCGGGTTGGCCGTCACCTCGCTCGTGCTCATCCAGACGCCATTGCCTTCAAATTGGCCCCAGACGCCCAGGCCCCAGTTGGTGGCGGTGGGGGGCGAGCTGATGTCCATCACAGAGGCGCGCGAACGCCAGGCCATGGAGTTGGCCAGCGCCCACCCGACCCCCTGATTCCAGATGCCGAGGTTGGACAGGCGGAGGGCGTTGCCGTCGACGATCACGTTCTCGAAGAGCACGCCGGAGGCCCAGCTGCCGACCGAGCCGCTAAAGCCCTCCGCATGGTGCGCGGTAGAGTCCACAAAGGCGTTGGGGCCGGTATTCAGGTAGCCAGCCGTAAAATCGTGAATGCCCTCGTGGGCCTCGCAACGCAGGAAAAGCGTCTGTTGGCCGCTGGTGTGGTACGTCAGCCGGCGATAACCGGCCAGCTCCGACACCGGATCGTACGACACGCAATCCTGCACCGTGATCGCGCGCGCGCCGAAGCCGATTTCGACCAGCGAGCTGACAAAGTGCCGCGCGGAGATGCCTGCCACCCAGGCGTTTTCGACGTTGTCCAGCTCGATCGCGATCCAGGCGTGTTCCTCGTCGTGGGGGTTGGAGGCGTCGAACTCGGAGACGAGGTTGAGGTGTTCCACGCCCACATTTTCGAGGCGGGTCGGCCATGTGTAGCGTTGCACGGTGGCGCCGCCGAAGCGCTGCTCGAGCGCGGTGGTAATGGGCGCGTCGAAAGTCGCAGTATTGCCCTCGATCTGAACCACGGTGCGGTCCCACCACATGTCCCACTCGCCCGGCCGCCACTGGTAGGGCAAGCGGGCGGGCGGCTCGTGCATCTCGACGGCTTCGATCCACGCCTTCGTGCTCGGGCGCGTCAGGACGACGCGGTCGCCCACCTGCAGCCCGGTGCCAGCCGGAAGCGTGACGCGGTAGCTGCCGACGGGCACGTAGTCGTCCACAATCTGAACCGCCTCGCCTTGCAGCTGACGGTCCTTGCCGCCGATGGCGGTGATCAGCGTGCGCCGGTCGTCACCGGCGGCCACGATCGTGGTATCGCCAGAGCCGCGCAGCACGATGCCGCTGGCTTCGATGCGGAGCTGCCCGGAAACCTGAAACTCGCCATTCGCCAGCTGGACGGCCCCCCGTAAGCCGCTTTTTTGAGGCTCACGCTGGGCCAGCGCATCGAGGGCGGCCTGGATCCGCGCCCCGTCGTCCCCTTCCTGTGGCTCGATCACGTAGACCGTCTCGACCTGTGGCAAGGGCACACCCCCACCCTGATAGCCGGCATGGGAGAAATCGGGCACCCGATTTCCCTGTTCATCGGCGTCGTAGGTCAAGTGGCCTTCCGGCGCCATATGGATAACCTCGTCGACCTGCTTGGCCGTCAAGGAGACGGCGGCGGCGAGGGAGGCGAATATGGCGAGCGTTCGATTCATGGAAGCTTGATTTCCAAACGTTGCAATTCCTCTGCGTGGGCGACCTGTTCGCCGTCGATAAGCACCTGGAAGCCGGCGCCTTGGCCGAACTGGCTGCCGTCGGCGTCCCAAATGATGGTGACCTGGTGGTCGTGGTAAGGCACGCCGTCGAGCGCAAACCAGTTCCACGTGCCTTCGGGCAGGAGCGGATCGACCACGAGCGAGCCATCGGCCTGCGGTTGCATGCCCACGAGGCCCGTGATCAGCAGATCGGCGTAGGTCGAGTGGTGGTAGTAATAGCTGCGCGGCGCACGGCCCTTCAGCCACTGCCCGGAAGTCTCGTCCTGATACTCGCCGATGTAGGGCAGCCCGGCATAACGCTGGGAGCGGGTGTAGGTGACGAAGGCGTCGTAGTAGTCGTGAGCCGAGACGGGCGTATCCGGGTAGTTGCGGAGCACGTTGGCCAGTGCGACGAGCGTCTGGCTGGTCGCGTAGGGCCACAACGCGCCGTCCCACTCGCAGGTGCCGATGGCGTAGGAGCGGAAGCGCGGGTGGCGGCGTTCGGCAGTAGTGAGGCCGTAGGGAGCCCAGAAGCCGAGCGGATCGGTCAGTTGCTCCCAAGCCACTTCATAGCCTTGGCCGGGCTCGGGGAGGTTGAAATACCAGGGGATGAAACCGATGGCCTCGCGTGCGTCGGCGAATTCACCATCGGGGTAGACGACTTCGAAGAACTTGTTCTCCGGATTCCAGAGATGTTCCTGCACGAGGTTGCGCAGCTCGCGGGCTTTGGCGGCGTAGACCTCGGCCTGCTCGTTGTCGCCTGCCAGCTTCGAGAGCTTTTCCATGGCGACGGCATTGCCGAACATGTAGCTGTTGATGGTCGGGCGCACGTTTTGCTGGTGGCGGCTGCCGCTGATGGATTCCTCCATCGCGTCCCACACATCGTACTGCCAGAAGAGCCCGTCGGGACGGCGCTTCTCCTCTTCCCAGCGCGCATAATCGGCGTTGAGCAGGTCGAAACGGTCGAGCAGGAACTCGAAATCGCCGGTGGCCTCGGCACGCTGCCAAAGGGCGTCCATCAACCAGCTGCTGTAGCGGTGGAAGTGGCCCTGCGGCTCGCCGTCCTTACCCTGCATCCAGTAATCGAGATAGCTGTCGTCGTTTTCCTGGTTCTGCAGCCAGCGGGTCTCCATGAAGTGGTGGCCGAGCGCGCTGGCGATGGTGCGCTCCGGCGGGATGAACCAGGCATTGGTCTCCAGCTCGATGAATTCGGTGTAGGCCTTGTAGGGGCCGACTTCCTTGAGGTGCTTGCGCAGGGCCCACCAGCGGAAGTAGTAGATCTCTTCCAGATCGGCATCGGGGCAGGTGAAGAACGGGATCTCCGCCTCCATCCATTCCCACGACTCGGAGTTGGGGATGAGGTTCACGACCCGCTCCGGCTCCATCTGGTTAAAGAATTCCACGTGGCGGGCGTAATCGTCCGCTTCGAGCACGGCGAGGCGGTCGTTGGCCCAGGAGGCTGCCGGCAGGGTGGCGCAGGCAGCGGCGGTCAAAGTGAGGGGGCGGAGCTTCATCGGGGCAGGCTGGATACGTTGTTGGCAGGGTCGCTGTAGTCGACCGCTTCCAGGGGGTTGGTGCCGTTGAGGTATTCTTCGAGGTTGGTGTAACCGTCGCCATCGGCATCGCGGACGCCGTCGGCGGGGTCTTCGGGGTCGAGGCCGTAACGGCGTTCCCAGGCGTCGGGCATGCCGTCGAGGTCGGTATCGACCGGGGGCAGGCCACCCCGGAACTCCGGCCAGCCGCCGACGTCGTCGATGCGCTTGATGATGCCGTTGCCGTGGGTGGGCTGGCCAGCGCGCACTTCCTGGGCGATGCGCCGGTCGACTACGTCGCGCCGCGGCAGTGTGGCTCCCGCGTGGGCGAGGACGAGCTCGTAGGCCTCTTCGGCCGAGTGGGTCGTCACCGGAGCGATGTCGTAGGGCTGGCTGGCGCGCACGTCTTCGAGCGTCTTGCCGCCCAGCTCGTCGTCGTCGAGCTGCACCCCACCGGCCCAGTTGTCGGCCGTCACCTCCGGGTAGCCGACGACATGGTTGCCGTCGACGAACCAGCCGCCGGGCTCATTCGTCTCGTAATGCTTGTCGAGGTGCTGCGGGCGAGCGACCCGGTATTGGATCGGGCCGTCGCCGGTGGCGGGGCCGGGCTTGAAGTAGTTGTTGACCACGTTGACCGTGGCTGCGCCGCTGCCGCCGTCGATCGAGCGATGGCGCCAGTTGAAAAGCACGTTGTTGCGGATGTCCACGTTCTGCCCCCACCCGATGCTCGGGTTGCGCGCGGTGTTGCTGGCAAAGAGGTTGTGGTGGAAGGAGGCGTTCTTGCCGCCCCAGGTGGCCCCGAAGGCGTGGTTGAACTCGTCGAGCGCCTCGCTGGAGATGGACCACTGGATGGTCACGTTTTCGGTCGGCAGCTTTTCGCGGGTGCCGTCTTCGTTTTCGCGCGTGTAGCGGTAAAACGAGACGTTTTCATCGAGGCCCCAGCTGAAGGAGCAATGGTCGATGATGATGTTGCGGATCGGGTAGCCGCCGAGGTTGTCGTCGCGACGCTCAAGCGTCCCGCGCCGAAAGCGCAGGTAGCGGATGATCACTTCCTCGGTGTTGATGTGGATCGTCTCGCCGCTGATCGTGATGCCGTCGCCCGGAGCCGTCTGTCCGGCGATAGTCACGTAAGGGTTGACGACTTCGATCGGGGATTCGAGGTGGATGCGGCCACCCACCTTGAAGAGGATGGTACGCTCGCCACCCATCTCGAGGGCCGCGCGGAGGCTGCCAGGACCGCTGTCCTGAAGGTTGGTCACGTAGACGACGCGACCCCAACGCCCGCCGATGGTCTCCGCACCGGCACCTTCCGCACCGGGGAAGGCAGGCAGGGCATAGCAGGCGACCGGCCCCAGCAGGCCGCAAAGCGCCCAGGGGATGAAACGTCGGGGCGATAGTTGGGAGATTGGGGTGAACTTCATGAAAACCAGTTGGTTAGAAATGGGCCAGAAAAGCGCGGCCCTCAAGGGGAATCCGGCACTTTACAGAGAAAGCGGCACAGGTCGAGGGGATAACGGACTGTCTGATGAAATCTGATGAAACTGGAGCTTGCCATCGCCCTAAGTATCTATAAAAGAGAAGGTTGAAATAACCCTAGGCGCGCAATTGACAACGACTTCGTGATCATGTTGCATCGCCCACGTCAGGAATCGCTCCTTTACCCCCTCTGCCCCAAGAACGATTGTGCATCGACCAAAAGTAGCCGAACTCGCTGATAACAGGGATTATAATTTCATATGAAATAACAGAGATTTCAGCCTTTTTCATTTAACTCCCTTGTCAACCATAATCCGGGGCCAACCCCGCCCCTCTGCTTTCACACGATGAACAAACCCAACTCCAAGCCGCGGGCGACCATTACAGAGGTTGCAAAGGCCGCCGGCGTCGCTACCGGAACAGTCTCTCGAGTCTTTAACAAGCACCCCGACGTCAACATCGACATCCGGCGTCGCGTCAACGAGGCTGCCGCCAAATTGGGTTATGTGCGGCAGCGCAAACGCACCCGCAGCGCTCACCATAGCGAGGTGGGCAACATCGGTGTGATTTTCTTCGGCATGCAAGACACCCTGGCACAGCTCCCGGTCGTGAGCTCTGCCGTACACGGCATCGAAGTCGCCCTCTCCGAAATCGGCCGCAATCTGATGCTCAGCAACATCCCGGAAGGGGACCGTATCCCGCCCTTTCTGGCCGAAAATCGCGTCGAAGGGGTCATCATCAAGGGGCCCAACCAGGGTGCCCTGCCCAACCCTGAAGAAAACGACCTGCTGCGGCACGTCTACAGCTACCCTCACGTGTGGCTGATGGGCCGCCTGCCCAACGCCCGGGGCGACCATTGCAACTTCGACACCGATGCCGCCGGCCGCTTGGTAGCGAGGCACTTGCACGCCAAGGGGCACCGCCGCGTCTGCTTCCTCAACCCCAAGCCGGGGCAGTCGCAATTCGAGAAACTGAAGCAAAGCTTTTTCGTGGCCGCCGAGCGGCTGAGCCTCGAGACCAGCGCCCTCGAAGTCGAGCCGCCGCCGCTCATCTCCTGGCCCCTGCCGGCGACCACTTCGCAGGAGCACGTGGAGACCTTGGTCGACCAGTGGATGAACGTGCCCGCCGAGCGTCGCGCCACCGCCATTTTCGTCCCGTCGGACCGCACCGCGGTGCAGCTTTACTCCGCCCTCGAGCGCCGGAGCCTGCAGGTGGGTAAAGACGTGAGCGTGATCTCCTGCAACAACGAGATGCCGCTGCTGATGGACCTGCGCCCCGGGTTGACGACGATCGACGTGCACCCCGAAGTCGTCGGGCAGCGCGCAGTCGATCAGTTGCTGTGGCGGATACGTCACCCTCAGGAAAACCTCAGTTTTCGCATTCTGGTTTCACCTTCATTGGTAGAACGCGAGTCCGTCGCGCAGTTGTAGGGTTCATTTGCGCCCGTCAGCCCCGCTTCAGGTCCGCCTTCGCGCGGGCCTTATTTTTTCATGAAATACAGGATTTTGTCTTTATCTTTTCATGAAATAACATTGCATGAGAGCTGCACAGGATCTGTGTTACCCCCTGTCAGCGTTACCCCTTAAGCCCCCAATCCACCTGTGTCCCTCGGAACCCTAGACTATCTTGTCATCATCGGCTACGCGATTATCGTAGCCGGCCTGAGCCTGTGGGCCTCCCGCGGCTCCAAAAGCTCTGCGGATTATTTTATCGCCGGGCGCACCATGCCCGCCTGGGCCGTGGCCATGACGTTGATGGCGACGATCATCGGCAGCGGCACCATCGTCGGCCTGCCCGGCACCACCTTCCAGAAGGGCCTGATCCTCCTGCTCGGCAACATGATGCTGCCGCTGGTGCTCATCGTGGTGGCCAAATACATCGTGCCCTTCTACCGGCACACCGT
The DNA here is from genome assembly GCA_030673845.1 of Verrucomicrobiota bacterium JB022. Classification (NCBI taxonomy): domain Bacteria; kingdom Pseudomonadati; phylum Verrucomicrobiota; species Verrucomicrobiota bacterium JB022. The sequence goes on along the minus strand of JAUTCQ010000015.1, from coordinate 347,152 downwards.
GGGCCTGAGCGCCTACGAATACATCGGCAAACGCTTCGGGCTGGGCGGCAAGTTCTACTCCTCTTTCGGCTTTCTTTGCGACCGGATCTTCGATCTGGGCCTGACGCTGGTCACGACCGCCGTAGCCGTGCGCGTGATGACCGGCTGGGACATTCGCTACGTGATCCTGAGCATCGGTATCTTCACGATCCTCTACACCATGATCGGCGGCATGAAGGCAGTGGTGTGGACGAGCGTGCTGCAGGGCGGCATCTTTATCGGCGCAGCGGTGCTGATCCTCGCGCGCCTCCTGTTGGCCCCCGAGGCCGGGCCTCCCGGCGCAGTGGTGCAGGCGGCCTGGGAAGGCGGCAAGCTCAACCTGGGCGACTTCAGCTTTACCCTCCAGTCTCTGACCGATCCGGCGCTGACGACGCAGTGGCTCTTCATGCTCGCCTACGCGATCAACTGGGGCCGACGCTACATTGCCGACCAGCATATGGTGCAGCGCTACCTCATCGCATCGACCGACCGCGAGGCCAGCCGTGGCGCGCTTTGGAACGCCTTCCTCTGCATCCCCGTCTGGGCGGTCTTCATGTTTATCGGCGCCTGCCTGTGGGGCTATTACCACCTCACCGGGCACCCGGCCCCTGCCTTGGCCGACGACGTGGTGCCCTACTTCATCGTTACCGAGATGACGGCAGGCATCGTGGGCCTGATCCTCGCCGCGATCCTCGCCGCCTCGATGTCGTCCATCAGCGCCGACCTCAACAGCATCGCGACCGTGATCACGAGCGATTACATCGGCTTTTTCCGCAAAGAGATGTCGGACCGCGAGCAACTGCTCTACGGGCGCCTGATGGTGGCCATCGCGGGCCTCATCTCCGCCGGCGTCGCCCTGCTGCTGGTGCCCAAGGAAGGCATCGCCTCCATCATGGAGCGCGGGGTCGTCATCGCTGCGATCCTCTCCGGCGGCACGCTGGGGCTCTTCCTGCTCGGCTTCCTCACCCGCAAGGCGACCCGCACGGGCTGCTACGCCGGCATCGTGGCCTGCATGATCTTTACCGGCTGGGGCATCCTGACGCAGGGCGGTGAGAGCCGCATTATGGACCTCGGCCTCAACTTTACCTGGAACCCGATCCTGATCGGCATTTTCGGGCACATCATCCTCTTCGGGGTGGGCTACATCGTCAGCCTCATTGCGGGCGGCTACCGCCCCGACGACATCGAGCAATACACCTTCCGTCGACGCCCCCAAAGCGAAACGGCGGCCTGATTTCCTATGGAAACGATCTCTCCTCTCACGCTGTTGCAAGTCGGCCACCTCGCCTTCGGGGCGGGCTGCCGCAAAGACTTGCCAGCCTACCTCCAGCGACACCAGACGCGCTCCGTCCTCCTTATCACCAACTCGTTCATCCGCTCCCTGGCCGATCCCGTGAAGGAAGCCCTCGAAGCCGCCGGGATGAGCGTGACGGTGATCGAAGATGCCCCCCCGGAGCCCGACGTCGCCACCTTTGAACGCCTGCGCCAGCGCGCCCAGGAGAGCCATGCCGATACGGTGGTCGGCCTCGGCGGCGGCAGCGTACTCGACATCGCCAAGCTGATCGCAGCGATGGCCGACAACCCGCAACCGGTGAAGGAAGCCTTCGGCATCGGCAACCTCAAGGGCCGCAACAAGCGCCTCGTGTGCCTGCCCACCACTTCCGGCACCGGCAGCGAAGTCTCGCCCAACGCCATCCTGCTCGACGAGAGCGAGCACCTGAAAAAGGGCGTCGTGAGCCCCTGGCTCGTGCCCGACGCCGCCTTCGTCGACCCGGAGCTGACGCTGAGCCTGCCGCCCGCGTTGACCGCCACCACCGGCATCGACGCCCTGGTCCACTGTATCGAAGCCTACGCCAACCTGCACGCGCACCCGATGGTCGACATCTACGCGCTGGAGGGCGTGCGCCTGATCGGGGCCAACATCCGCCGCGCCTTTGAGCAAGGGGACGACCTCGCCGCCCGCACCGCCGTCTCGCTCGGCAGCCTCTACGGCGGCATGTGCCTCGGCCCGGTCAATACCGCCGCCGTGCACGCCCTCGCCTACCCGTTGGGCGGCGAGTTCCACATCGCACACGGCCTCTCCAACGCGTTCCTGCTGCCGCACGTGCTGCGCTTCAACCTCCCGGCGGCCCCCAAACGCTATGCGGACATCGCCCGCGCGCTCGGCGTGGAAGACCAGGGCAGCGACGCCGCCACCGCCGAAGCCGGCATCGTGGCGCTCGAAGAGCTGTGCGCAGCCTGCCAGATACCCCGTCGCCTTTCCGAAATCGGTGTCCCGGCCGACGCCATCCCTCGCATGGCCGAATCCGCGATGACCGTTACCCGCTTACTCCGCAACAACCCCCGCCCGCTGACGGTGGAGGACGCTGCCATGATTTACCAAAAGGCCATGGAATGACCCGTTCCGAAAAAATCCGAGGCACCGTGGTGCCCATGATCAGCCCATTCACGGCCGACCGCGAACTCGACGGCGAAGCCGCCGCCCGCCTGGTCGACCGCCTGGCCCAGAACAAGCTCGGCGCTTTTGTGCTCGGCACGACGGGCGAAGCCGCCTCGATCCCCGGCCGGATGCGCCGCGAGCTGGTGGCGATCGCCGTGCAGGCCGCCGAAGGCCGCGTGCCCGTCTTTGCCGGGATCGGCGAAAACTGCGTGCTCGAGTCGATCGCTGCCGCCCGCGAATACCTCAAGCAAGGGGTCGACGCGGTCGTGGCGCACCTGCCGTCCTATTACCTGCTGAAGCCAGACGAGATGATCGCCTACTTCCGCCTGCTCTGCCAGGAGATCGACGGGCCGATCATGATCTACAACATCCCGCAGGCCACGCGCATGTCGATCCCCGTCGAGGTGGTCGAGGCGCTCGCCTCCGAAAAGTGCATCATCGGCTTCAAGGACTCCGAGGCGACGCCCGGGCGCCTGGAGCTGGTGGCACCGTTGGCTCAACGTGACGACTTCTCGGTCTTCATGGGCGCCGCGCGTCTTTCCGTCGAGGCCCTCAAGGCCGGATTCGACGGCCTGGTCCCCAGCTCCGGCAATCTTGAGCCGGCCCTGTGGCACCAGTTGGAGACGCTCGCCGCCCAGGGCGACTGGGAAGGCGCCAAGGCCTGCCAGGACCAGCTCGACCACCTGAGCCTCGTCTATCAGGAAAACCGCACCCTCGGCCAGTCGCTCGCCGCCCTCAAGGCAGCCATGTGCGTCGACGGCCTGTGCCAACCCTACGTTTTGCCGCCGCTCCTGACCCTCGAAGGAGCCGAGCGTGACACTGTCGTGCAGGCCCTTGCCGCCCGCCGCCAGTGCCCGAACCCTGTATGAGCCGCGTGATCGCCGTGGCCGACGACTTGACCGGCGCGGCCGAAATCGCCGCGATCGGGCAGGCGCATGGCCTGCGATCCCTCGTCGTGCGGGGTCCGGAGCCCCGCCTCGACCCCACTGCCGACCTGGTGGTGGGCGACACCGATACCCGCCTCGACGCTCCGGACGAGGCCACCCGACGCCTGGGGGCGATGCTCGATGGCTTGAGCCCGCACCCCGGAGCGCTCTGGTATAAAAAGACCGACTCCGTGCTGCGCGGCGCGGTGGCCGAAGAGTGTGCGGCCATGGCCGCGTGGCTGGGCCGCGAGCGCACCTTGCTGGTGCCCGCCAACCCGGGACTGCGCCGCCAGATCATCGACGGCACCTACCTGGTCGACGGCGTGCCGCTGCACCAGACGCCTTTTGCCCGTGACCCGCGCCACCCGGCGACGACAGCCCAGGTGACGGAGCTGCTGCAGCGCTTCGGCCCGCACCCGGTCCACCTCGGGCAACCAGGCCGCGCCGCGCGCGAGGGCCTCGTCGTGGGCGAAACCGCCACGAGTGCCGACGTGACCGCGTGGGCTCGCGAAGTCGACGCCCAGACGCTGGCGGCAGGCGGGGCCGAGTTTTTTGCCGCACTGCTGCGCCAACAGGGCTGCCGGCCTCCGGTCGTCGTACCGCCCCCCACCGTGCCCTCCCCTGCCCTCATCGTGCTGGGCTCGATTGCGGATGCGACGCATGCGTGGCGCGAGCTGGCGATCAGCCGGGGCGCGAAGTTTTTCCCGCTGCCCGTGGGTGCAGACCCCGCACCGCCGATTCTGGCAGGTATCGCCTCCCTGCTCGAAAAGCGACAGACAGTGGTGATCGCCGCCGACGCTCGCGGGGTTGCCTCCGATTCCCTCGCCCAACGCGCGGCGGAAGTCCTCAGCGGGGCCGTGGCGCACCTTTACCGCGAGTGGGCCTTCCAGCACCTCGTGATCGCCGGAGGCTCGACGGCGGCCGCGATTCTCGACCGCCTCCAGTGGCACCAGCTCGAAATGGCGGGCAGCTGGGCGCCGGGCGTCGTCAGCCTCGCCCCGAAATCCGCTTCCCATTTTATTGTAACCCTCAAGCCGGGCAGCTATGCCTGGCCTGAGACGTTAAATACCCAGCTGCTACGCGCATGAAGCCTGAAAACAAGCCGATCCTGGCCGTGACGATGGGAGACCCCGCCGGCACCGGTCCCGAATTGATCACCAAAGCCCTCGTGGATCCCGAGATCCTCGCCATCTGCCGCCCGGTGGTGGTGGGCGATGCCCAGACCCTGCGCGCCGCCGCCGGCTATACCGGCTGCAAGGCCGAGATCCGCGCCATTACCGACTTCAGCGCCGCCGCGCCGGATGCCGACCACATCGAAGTGCTCGACCTCCAGAACGTCGATCTTGCCACGCTCGAGCTGGGCAAGGTGAGCCCGCCCGCCGGCCAGGCCGCCTACGAATACATCAAGACGGCCACCGAGGCCGCGCTGGCCAAGCAGGTAGGCGCGATCGTCACCTCTGCGATCAACAAGGAATCGCTGAACAAGGCGGGGCACCACTACGACGGCCATACGGGGCTGCTCTCGCACCTGTGCAAGACCCCGGGTGCCACGATGATGCTGGCGGCCGAGAAGCTGCGGGTCAGCCACGTCTCCACCCACGTTTCGCTAGCCGAGGCGATCAACCGCGTGCGCCCGGAGCGAATCCTGAAGGTGCTGGAGTTGACCCGCGAAGCCGTGCAGCGCCTGGGCATCGAAGAGCCCAATATCGCGGTGGCCGGCCTCAACCCCCACGCGGGCGAGCACGGTCTCTTTGGCAGCGAAGAAGAGGAATTTATCCAACCGGCAATCGACGAAGCCTGCCGCCGCGGCTGGAAAGTCACCGGCCCGCACCCGGGCGACACGGTGTTTTTCCGCGCGATGAACGGCGAGTTCGACGCTGCGGTGGCCATGTATCACGACCAGGGCCACGTCGCGGTGAAGATGCTCGGCATCTGGCGCGGGGTGAACATCACCCTCGGCCTGCCCATCATCCGCACCTCCGTCGAGCACGGCACCAATTTCGATCTGGCCGGCACGGGCCGCTCCGATCCCCGCAGCCTGCTGGCCGCTTTGAAGCTGGCGGCGCAACTTGCGTCGTAGGCGGCGGTTTACCCGAGTCCATCCCCCTGACCCGATTCGTTATGAAGCTCCCCTATCTCGTTTCTTGTTTTGCCCTTCCGCTGCTCGCGGGCTGCACTGCCACTGCGCAGCCGATTTCGGAAATCGAACATCCCGTCATCTTCAACGGCGATGAGGTGGCCAACACCAATGCCGACGGCGGCCTGCGCTGGGCCGTAGGTACCCACAACATCCAGGTCTACCGCGCCAACCGCACCCAGCCGCAGCACCAGGACGGGCTCGACCATACCTACCTGCACGCGCCCATGCTGGCCTATTGGCAGGACAAGTTTTTGCTCGCCTACCTCAGCGGTGCCGTCAACGAGCACGACACGCCGACCGACACCTCTTTCATGACGTCGCTCGACGGCGTCAACTGGAGCGCGCCGAAGCTGCTCTTCCCCGCCTACCAGCTGCCCGACGGCTCGTGGACGCTGACGCACCAGCGCATGGTGTGGTATGTGGCGCCCAATGGCCGCCTGCTCGCCACCGGCTTCCACGGCGAGGCCCCCAACCCCAACGACGGCAGCGGCATCGGCCGGGTCGTGCGCGAGGTGAAGGCCAATGGCGAATTGGGCCCGATCTACTTCATCCGCTACAACTCGGGCCCGAATTGGGACGAAGCGAAGGCCAAGCAGTATCCCTTTTACACCCAGTCGGGCGATGCGGCCTTCAAGGAAGCTTGCGAAGCCCTGCTCAACGACAAGCTGGCCACCGCCCAATGGTGGGAGGAAGACCGCGCCGAAGACGGCTTTTACCGCGTGAAGGGCAAGGCCTTTATGACCTACCACCGCCCCGACGGCAAGGTCGTCGGCCTGGCCAAGGACGCGCAGGCCTCGATCTCCGACGACGAGGGCGAGACCTGGGAGCGCAAGGGCTTCATCCCCGGCCTGGAGGTCAACGGCTCGAAGTATTGGGCGCAAAAGACCGACGACGGCAAGTATGCGCTCGTCTACAACCCCACCACGCGCCTGCGCCACCCGCTGGCCGTGATGTTGAGCGACGACGGCCAAAACTTCGACCAGCTGCTGAGCATCCACGGCGAACTGCCCGTGCAACGCTGGCCCGGCCTTTACAAGAACATGGGGCCGCAATACGTGCGCGGCATCTCCGAAGGCAACGGCAACCCGCCGGGCAACGACCTGTGGCTGACCTACAGCGTGAACAAGGAAGACCTCTGGGTGAGCCGCACGCCCACCCCCATCACCGCAGACGCCCCGGTGCCCGCCAACGACGAGTTTGAGCAGACGAACATCAACAAGATGCCGGTGCTCTGGAACATCTACCGCCCCGTCTGGGCCCCCGTCACCGTCGTTCAGGCCGATGAGACGCATGGCCGCGTGCTGCAACTGGTGGACGAAGACCCTTACGATTACGCCAGCGCCACCCGCGCCTTCCCGGCCAGCCGCAGCGTCAAGACCACCTTCAACTTCAAGGCCGAGCAGACCGACGCCCGCCTCGAAATCGACTTTACCGGCCCCAACGGCATGCGCCCCGTCCAGGTGGCGTTGACCGCCGACGGCAAGATCGAAGCCCGCCATGAGGGCATCTGGAAAGACGCCGGCACTTACCAGGCCGGTGAGTGGTCGGAGCTGACCATCTGGGTCAACCCCGAGAAAAACACCGAAAAGTTCCGCATCCTCGTCAACGGCAAGGAGACGCTCTACCGCGACGCCTACTTCAGCGACTACATCCCGCAAGTCGAGCGCATGACCTTCCGCACCGGTGAATACCGCCGACGCGGCGCCGGTGGCCACGAGCTGCCCGGGGCCGACGAACGCGCCAAGCGCGCCGTATTCCAGATCGACGACGTGAAATTCGAGTTCCCCGCCGAGCAATAGAGACATGACTTTTACCCAAACGATGCTAGCCGGTGCCCTGGGATGGGCGCTGGCCTCCACCGTGCTGGCCGATGCCGACACGCGCCGTCAAGCCTACCTGCTCGACGGCTGGCGCACCGTCGCCACCGAAGATACCTCGGCAGAGCAACAGGCCTTCCAGCAGCCGGAGTTTGACGACGCAGGCTGGGAAGTGGTGCGCGTGCCGCACAACTGGGATAGCTACGAGGGCTTCCGCCAGGTGAAACACGGCGTGTTCCACGGCTCGGCCTGGTACCGCAACACCTTTACGCTCGAGCCCGAAGACGATGGCCGCGAGGTGTTCCTCTTCTTCGAGGGCGTAGGCTCCTATGCCTCGGTGTGGGTCAACGGCAAACAGGTCGGCCACCACGGCGGCGGCCTCACGACCTTTACGCTCAACGTCACGGATGTGATCGACTACGACGGCCCCAACACGGTGGCCGTCCGCGCCGATCACCCCGAGGGCATCCGCGACCTGCCCTGGGTCTGCGGCGGCTGTGAGCTGGCTTACGGTTTTTCCGAAGGCACGCAGCCCTTCGGCATCTCCCGCCCGGTCTCCGTCGTCGTGACGGATTCCCTGCGCGTGACGCCCTTTGGTGTGCACGCCTGGAACGGGAAAGACGTGGAGAACGTCCACCTGACGACCGAAGTCCGCAACCACCGCGACGAGCGCCGCGACTTCACCATCCGCAATCGCCTGGTCGACGCCGATGGGCAGACGGTGGCCGAAGTCGAGACCAAGACCTTCCTCCGCCCCGGTGCCACGACCGAGCTGGCACAAGACTTCCCCAAATTGGAGAATCCGCAGCTCTGGTCGCCCGCGAATCCCTACCTCTACCAGGTGGTCACGGAGATCATCGAAGGCGGCAAGGTAGTCGACCGCACGCAAACGCGCTTCGGCATCCGGTATATCGAGTGGCCCGATGTGCACGGCGAGCCGGGCCAGCCGCTCAAGATCAACGGCGAGCCCTTTTTTGTGCGCGGCGTCGCCGACTACGAGCACTTGCTCGGCCAGAGCCACGCCTTCTCCGACGAGCAGGTCGACGCCCGGGTGAGCAAGATCCTCTCCGCCGGTTTCAACACCTTCCGCGATGCCCACCACCCGCACAATCTGCGCTTCAACGAGCACTGGGACGAAAAGGGTGTGCTGTGGTGGACGCAGTTCGGCGCGCACATCTGGTTTGAGAAGGAAGACTTTTACAACAACTACAAGGCTCTCCTGCGCGACTGGATCAAGGAACGCCGCAACAGCCCCTCGATCTTCCTCTACGGCCTGCAAAACGAAAGCAAGCTACCCGCATGGTTTGCCGAGCAGTGCGTCGAGATCATCCGCGAGCTGGACCCGACCGCGAGCGTCCAGCGCCCCATCGTCACCTGCAACGGCGGCGAAGGCACCGACTGGGATGTGCCGCAAAACTGGTCGGGCACATACGGCGGCGACCCCTACAAGTATGGCGAGGAGCTGATCCGCCAGCGCATGGTGGGCGAATACGGCGCCTGGCGCAGCATCGACGCCCACTCCGAAGGCGGCTTTTACGACGACGCCCCGCTGACCGAAGACCGCATGACCGGCCTGCTCGAAATCAAGCTGGGCGAGGCCGAAAAGGTCCGCGATCAGATCATCGGGCACTTCCTCTGGCCCTTTACCACCCACCAGAACCCGGGCCGCAACGTGGGCGCCCTCGGCCAGCAGACGACCGACGGCATCCGCCCGCTCGACCAGATCGGCCCGGCCAACAACAAGGGCCTGCAAACGATTTGGGGTGAGCCGCTCGACGCCTTCTACATGTATCGCAGCAATTACGTGGAGGGCAGCGACGAACCGATGGTCTACATCTCGTCCCACACCTGGCCCGACCGCTGGGTGCAACCGGGCGCGAAAGACGGCATCGTCGTCTATGGCAACGTGGACGAGGTGGAGCTGTACAACGGTTTCCGCACCCGCTCGCTGGGCAAGCGCACGCGCAACGGGCCCGGCACGCACTTCAAGTGGGACGGCGCGGACATCCAGACCAACCTGCTCTACGCCGAAGGCCGCATCGACGGCAAAGTGGTGGCGCGCGACTGGATCACGCTCCACCACCTGCCCAAGGACGACACCCTTGCCAAGCTCGACCCGGCCCCGAAGAAGGAGCCGACCGCAGCCAAGCAGGAGCTGACTTACCTTTACCGCGTCAACGCTGGCGGCCCGGCCTTTGCCGACCACGCCGGCCGTGTCTGGGCGGCAGACCGCGTCTACGAAGAGGGCGACACCTGGGGCTCCGTCTCCTGGGGCAGCCGCTTCGCCAACGTCGACCCGCGCTTCGGCAGCAAGCGCCGCATTTTCGACCCCGTGCTCGGCACCTCCGACGACGCGCTCTTCCAGTCGTTCCGCTACGGGCGGCAGGAGCTGCAATACGTCTTCGAAGTCCCCAACGGCACCTACGAAGTGGAGCTGTATTTCATCGAACCGTGGTATGGCCTCGGCAACACCCAGTCCAAGGGCTGGCGCTTGTTCGACGTGGCGATCAACGACGAGACAGTGCTCGAAAGGCTCGACCTCTTCGCTGAAGCCGGTCGCGCCAAGGCCTTGAAGCGCACCGTGACCGCCCAGGCCAAGGACGGCAAGCTGGTGGTCCACTTCCCGCAGATCGAGGCCGGGCAGGCCGTGATCTCCGCCATCGCCGTGGCCAGCAAGAGCCCGGTGAAAATCGCCGCGCCGACGCCTTCCACGCTCTTCCGCGACGTGAAGGGAGCCGCTGCACGCACCTGGCTCGACACGGGCGTGAAGCTCCACATCGACCAGCCGACCACCTTGACCGACCTCTCCTGGGAGCTGCGCGAAGCCGACTGGCTGCAACTGCCCTCCAAGGCTGGCAAGCAGGCCGTGTCGTTCTCCGTGGCCGTCGATACCAACCTCTACGCGGCGGTCGACGCCAGCCTGGCCGGTGAGTTCGCCGACTGGGAGGGCACGCCCTTTACACTGGAGACTTCGGCGCGTGACGAAGCCGTTTCGCTGGTGCGCAAGCGCGTGAGCGCGGGCGACGCCGTGACCCTCCCCACCCTGCCGATTGCCCTGCTGGCCGAGCGCCGCTTCCCGCCGCCCCCGGCCGCCGAAGTGTTCGACTTTGTCGCCAGCGGCAGCCAGCGCCCCGATGGCGTGCGTGCGGTGGGCAACCTCCGTGCCGGTCAGCCGCTCTACAGCGACGGCGGCCCGGCCATCGCCAAGTTTGAATCGCGCCTCAGCGATGCCGACTGGATCCAGCTCCCGCAGGCCGATGCCGACAACCCGGACCTGCGCGTGCGCTTCCGCGTGGAAGACCACACCGAGGTGCATGTGGGCCTCGACGCCCGCGTGACCGAGTTCCCGGCGTGGATGAGCGACTGGATCGACTCGCGCGGCTGGAAGCTCTTCACCACCGACGACGGCGAGACGGGCTACCGCTTCCGCAAAAAGCGCTTCCTGCCCGGCGAGACGGTCGAACTGGGGCCCAACGCCAAGCTGCCCAACGGCGAGCCTGCCCGCATGTATGTGGGTGTGATCCAGACCGTGCGCGCCGCCTTCACCCTCCAGACCGAGGGGCAGAAGGAAGCCACCGGCTACCGCGCCGCCAGCGTGCCCGGCTATACCGGCGAGGGCTATGTGGACCTCCAGGGCTCGGGCCTCACGCAGTTCCCGTTTGAAATCTCGGTGGGCGTGGGCGACCGCTACGGCCTCAACTTCCGCTACCAGAGCCGATCCAACGAGCCCATCCCGGCCAAGATGACGATCATCAACACGGCCGACGGTGCGCTGGTGTGCGACGACGATGTGGTGTTCCAGCCGACCGAGCGCGGTGAGTGGGGCCTGACCCGCCTCCGCACCTGCGACAGCATCAACGCCGGCGTCTACCACGTGATCATCGAGACCCCGCAACTGGAGTCCCTGATCTTCGACTCGCTCGAAGTCGAGTAGGCCCGCCCTACGGCACCCTTTCGCCCGTCGGCCCCTGTGGTCGGCGGGCTTTTTTATGTCCGCAGGGCGAGAGCGGCTTCGACAAAGCGGTTGGACATCCGCCAGCAAATGTGAGCGAATCGGGCTTCACCTTCCTCTCTTCCAGCCATGTTTCAGCATATTGTGATCTTGACCGGTTCGGGCATTTCGGCGGAGTCCGGCATCCGCACGTATCGCGGCGACGAGGGCCTGTGGGAGGGCCACCGCCTCGAAGATGTCGCCACGCCCGAGGCATTTCTGGCCAACCCGGAGCTGGTCTACCGCTTTTATAACGAGAGGCGGCAGCAGCTACAGAGCCCGGAGATCCGCCCCAACGCGGCGCACGAGGCGATCGCGCGTCTGCAGCGCGAATATCGGGGCGGCAACGTGGCGCTGATCACGCAAAACGTCGACAACCTGCACGAGCGCGCGGGCAGCCGCCAATGCTGGCACATGCATGGCTCGTTGACCCGGGCCCGCTGCACCGCCTGCAATACCGAACGCGACTGGCCGGGCGAGCTCGATGCCTCACATGCCTGCCCGGCGTGCAAGGAGGTGGGCACGCTGCGGCCCGATGTGGTGTGGTTTGGCGAAATGCCGCTCGGCCTCGACCACATCGTGGAGCAGGTCGAGCACTGCGACTTGTTTATCGCCATCGGGACGAGCGGGGTCGTGTATCCCGCCGCCGGGCTGGTGCAGATCGCGCGGCACCAAGCCGGAGCGCACACCATCTGCCTCACGCTCGACCCTCCCGCCAACGAACACGAATTCCAGGAATACCACCAAGGCCCCGCCAGCGAACTCGTGCCGGCCCTGGTCGAACGGTTGTTGGGGATGCGGGAGTAGTATTTTAACCAGAAAAAACAGAGAAGGGCAGAAAAAGCAGAGAAACGGCTACGTGATGAAAGCTTTGACCTGAAACTTGGGCGCACCGAAGTTCATCAAAACGGCATGGCGTAGACGAGAGGTCTTCAGATAAGAAAGCACTTGGGCCACATGGGCATCGGCCAATGCAGAGGCAGCCTTGAGTTCAACGACCAAAACGCCTTCCACCAACAGATCGGCGAAATACTCACCGACAATGGAGCCGTCTTCATCGTAAACCATCAACTGCCGCTGCTGTTCGACCTTGTATCCCTGCTTTCTCAAACGATTGGCCAAGGCATTCTCATAGACCTTTTCCAGAAAACCGTTTTTGAAATACACATGGACCTCGTAGCCGGTTTGGCGAACCGCATCTATGAGGTCCTTGTGCTCTTCATTCATTTTTTCTGAATTTTCTGCCTTCTCTGGTTAATTTCTAACCGTCCGACCTCACCAACTACTTGGCCTCGATCACCGGCAGCGCCTTTTCGGCGATTTGGGTGAGGATGAGGCCGATGGCTTCGTCGGCCGGGCGGGCGCCGTCGTGGGACTTGTTGACGCGACTGCGGATGGTGACTTGGCCTTCCGCGGCCTCATTCTTACCAATCACGAACATGTACGGCACCTTCTCCAGCTCGGCGCGGCGGACCTTGGCGCCAAACTTGTCGCTGTGGTCGTCGATGCTCACGCGCACCTTGGCGGCGTTGAGCTTCTTGCGCACCTCTTCGGCGAAGGGTAGCTGGTCGTCGGTAATCGGCAGGATGCGGACCTGCTCGGGGGCGAGCCAGACGGGGAAGTTACCCGCGAAGTGCTCGATCAGCACGCCGGTGAAGCGCTCCAGCGAGCCGAAGGGCGCGCGGTGGACCATCACGGGGCGGTGCTCCTGATTGTCCGCCCCGATGTAGCTGAGGTCGAAGCGTTCGGGCAGGTTGTAGTCGACCTGCACGGTGCCGAGCTGCCACTCGCGGCCGATCACGTCGCGCACCACGAAGTCGATCTTCGGGCCGTAGAAGGCGGCTTCGCCCGGCTCCTCGGTGTAGGCGACGCCGAGCACCTGCACGGCTTCGCGCAGGGCGGCTTCGGCCTTGTCCCACGCTTCGGCGCGGCCGACATACTTGGTGCTGTCGGGGTCGCGCAGGCTGAGGCGCACGCGGTAGTCGTTCATGCCGAGGGTGCCGAACACCTTCTTCACGAGGTCGAGGCAGCCGCGAATCTCGTCGCCCAGTTGCTCTTCGGTGCAGAAGAGGTGGGCGTCGTCTTGCGTGAAGCCACGGACACGCGTCAGGCCGTTCAGCTCACCGCTCTGCTCCCAGCGATACACCGTGCCGAATTCGGCGAGGCGGATCGGAAGGTCGCGGTAGCTGTGGCGCTGGCTGTCGAAGATCTTGATGTGCATCGGGCAGTTCATCGGCTTCAGCAGGAAGCCGTCGACCTCGCCCTTATCGACCATGTTGCTCAGTTGCGCGCACGAGCAGCCCTCGTGGGCCAGGTGCTCCAGCTCGTCGTTTTCGACGATGGGGGCAAACTGGCTTTCCTTGTAATAGGGGAAGTGGCCGCTGGTGCGGTAGAGGCCGAGCTTGCCGATATGGGGCGTAAAGACCTGGTCGTAACCCTGCTGGCGCAGCTCTTCGCTGATGAAGTTCATCAACTCCTGACGAATGATGCCGCCCTTGGGCGTCCAGAGGATGAGGCCCTGCCCCACCGCGTCGTCGATGTGGAAGAGCTTCAGCTCGCGGCCCAGCTTGCGGTGGTCGCGCTGACGGGCTTCTTCCAGGTTCTTGAGGTAGGTTTCGAGCTCGTCCTTGGTCGGGAAAGCGGTGCCGTAGATGCGCTGGAGCTGCTTGTTCTTTTCGTCGCCACGGTGGTAGGCGCCGGCGATGCTGAGCAGCTTGATGGCTTTGACCTTCGAGGTGTAGTTGACGTGCGTGCCGGCGCAGAGGTCGATGAAATCACCGTTGCGGTAAAAGCTGATCGCCTCGCCCTCAGGCACGTCCGCAAGGCGGCCGATCTTGTAGCGCTCCTGACCGAACTTCTTGATGATCTCGGTCGCCTCCTCGCGGGTCACCTCCTGGCGCTCGAAGCGCTGGTTTTCCTTCACAATCTTCTTCATCTCGGCCTCGATCTTCTCGAGGTCCTCGGTAGTGAGCTTGTGATCGAGGTCGATATCGTAGTAGAAGCCGTTGTCAGTCGGCGGTCCGATATCGAGCTGCGCCTCCGGATAAAGCCGGAGAACGGCGGTGGCCAGGATGTGCGACGCCGAATGTCGCAACTCCTCGAGCGGGGTCATCTGTTTCATGGGATGTGTCTTTTCGGGTTGGCGAGCTGCCCTACAAACGGCAGGACGCGAAAGGGTTTAAAAAGCCATTTCCGGAAGAGGGTCGCAAGGGCAAAAACGGCTCGTCGCAAGCATCCGCGCGCCCATAATCACATGAACCATGCCTACAGCATCCAAACGGAGAAGAAAAGGGCTGATCTAGATCGCAATCGCCCTCGTGGTGATAGGCTGCATCGCGATGCTCTGGACAGCCTGCAGCGAGAAACGTCTCTACGAGAAGCAATCGGGAGATTACACCTTACGGGCGGTACTCGACAGTCCTCCTCTGGTCTTGGGAGTCGCGCAGATTTCCATCGAGATCGACCGATTTGGCGAACCTTTAGCGCGTTTCCCTCTCTTCACCGCGCTGGACTTGTCTTCGGACGCCGACCTGCGTGATTACAAAATCCGGGACATGCACCTGAATGCAGATCAGAGCCGGCTGACCGTCGAATTCGTGGCAGGAGAGGCGATCACACTCCCAGTCTTTCTAGGGCTACCAACCAAAGAAGAGATGGCGGCACCTGCCGATCCGCCGTCTCCAGTTGATTGATGACGAGGCCCTGCCCCACCAACTCCAGCATTGTCCTTTGCCGCCACTGGCCCATGCTCGGGCGGATGCACAAGGCACGGAATTGGACACGTTGGGCGACGCTGGGGCTGCTGGGCGGCCTGCTCTTGGGCTGCGGGCCCAAGGCTGAGTCGGAGGCATCGGGCGAGGTGCTTTCGCCGGTTGAGTTCGGGCAGGCTTACATGACGGTGCTACAGCAGGCGCGGCCAGACTTGCAGGTCGAGGCGGCGGGTGAGCTGCAGGTGCGCATCGTCGACCGAGAGGGGACGCCTTCCCTCGTGCCGCTGGACGGCCTTTATGCGCAATACCAGGCCGCTCCTGCGCAGAAGGACGCCCAGATCGTCCAGAACATCACGTCGACGCTCGATACGTTGGGCATCGGACTGGGGCCGGTCGAGGTGGAGCGGATTGTGCCGGTGGTGAAAGGGCGGGCCTGGCTGGAGGCGATGAGGGAACGCGCCGCACAGGCAGGGACGACGTTCCCTGACTTTGCGCAGCACGACTTCAATGACGAGCTGGTGGTGCTCTACGCCGAAGACCGCGAGCACACCATCCGCTACCTCTCCAAGGCCGATGTGGCGGCGCTGGAGCTGGAGGCCGGTGGGCTTTACGAGCAGGCGCTGGCCAACCTGCGGGCTCGCTACCCACAGGTGAGGCAGAGTGGCGGCAACGGCACTTATTCGCTGCTGACCGACGGCTCGTTCGACGCCAGTCTGGTGCTCTATGATTCGATCTGGAGCAGCGGGCGCCTACCGGTAAAGGGCGAGCCGGTGGTGGCGATCCCGACGCGCGATACGCTGGTCGTCACCGGCAGCGAGGATGCTGCCGGGATCGAGCGCCTGAAAGAGCTCGTCGTCGATGCCTGGACGCGCAGCGAAGATCGGCTGACACCGCTGCTCTTTGTCTACCGCGACGGTAAATTCGAGACCTTTGCGGCACCGAGCGGCCCGGAAGAGACGGCCGAGTAGCCTAGCCTCGGCGGCGGCGCATTACCGCCGCCCCCAACAGCGCGAGCAGGCCACCCGCCAGCGCGGCATGTGCCGGCTCGGGCACGACGGGCGGCGGCGCGACGTAGAAGAAAAACTGGTCGGGCTCGGGCTGTACCGGATACTCGAACTGGCTGGCGGTGCTGGCTCGGCCGTAGAAATTTCCGGCTCCGTTGGTCCCATTGACCGACGCCAACCTCAGGTTGGAAAGGAGGGGGGCAGGAATCGAAGCGGTGAGGGTCACGCTTTCAAAGGTATATTCTTCTCCCGGCACGTATGCGCCGCCCAGATTACCAAAGAGCGCGACTGTCCCTCCGGTGCTGGATGATGTACGTCGGACGAAACCGCTCCCCGGGGGGTCGATCTCTGCAAAATTATCGCTGGCACCTCCAAAAGAAGCGGTGAAACCATAGTAACTGGTAGGAGGACCGGTAAAGAAATCATCAGTGGCCCAAGTAAACGAGAACGACATCCCAAAATCGGTGTAGCCCGACTCAGGGTCTCTCACCGGCGGAACATACTGAAAATAGCCACCTTCCGGTGCACTCAGCGTGATCGACCACGCTGAACTGGCTTCGGTTACGCTGAAATCGGCCACCGTAGCCCAAGTGTAATAATCGATGGCATTGGAGCTGCCGCTCACGATTTCATAAGTCTGGGAGAAGACAGCCTGATCCCCATCGAGGATCAAGTCGATATCGACGGCTGCGCCAAGCAGCGCCGGGAGCATGAGAAGGGAAGCGAGAAACGGTGAGCTTTTCATGGTGAGAGCGGAAGAGAACTACTAAATCGGAGGCCGTTTAAACGACGCTTTCAGCTAGGGCCAAAACCCCTGACAAAGCAAGAGGCAACCGCTCTCAAGCACACGCTTTTTTACTTTTCCACTACCTCAAATTCTTCCAGCATGCG
This sequence comes from Verrucomicrobiota bacterium JB022, assembly GCA_030673845.1. NCBI lineage: Bacteria > Pseudomonadati > Verrucomicrobiota > Verrucomicrobiota bacterium JB022. Next base: position 330,215 of record JAUTCQ010000015.1, on the reverse strand, counting down.
CTCAAAGTGCTCGACGGCACTGGTTTCGAGGCCGGGGATGGTCTTGAGCACGAGCTGGTAATACTCTTCCGGCCCTTCGATCACCGCCTGCAGGTAGACTTGGCGGAAGCCGCTGTAGTCCATCAGAAAGCGTTGGCGAATCGCCGGCAGGCCGTTGACCACGGTGGCTTCGCTGCTGACCAGCTCAATGGGGTCGCCGCCTTCCTGCAGGCGACGCACCTCGTAGTCGGCATAGCTCTGGAGATCGAGACCCATCTCGGCCTTGACGTTGGAGGCCAGCGTCATCTCCAGGATCGCGTTCTGCAGCTGGAGGTGGAGGGTGTATTTGCCTTCGTCGGAAAGCGCAATGTAGCCGGGCGGCACCGAGAGGCGGACTTGGCGGTCGAGCGAAGTCACGTGGCCGGCGGCGAGCTCTTCGCGGGTCTGGAGGGTGATCTCGTATTGATCCTGGCTGGTGCGCAGCCCCCACCAGGTGAAGACGACCGTTAGGGCTACCTGGATGAAGAGCAGGATGCCCGAGCCCACGACCATGATGTTCCAGAAGGTGTTGGACCAGTGCCGCGCGCGCAGCCGGGCAATGCTGAAGCCGAACCACGCGGCCACCGCGATGAGTTCGAGCACGCCGAGAGAGGTCAGGATCACCTCGACAACGGCGTTGAAGGTGGGATTGGCCTGCCAGGCGGCGAGAAGCGGAAAAGCGAGAGACTGCGCCAACATGGCTTTCCACACTGGAAAAGGGTGTGCCGTTGGCGAGACTAAAGCCACTGGATTGACCACAGCACCCCGGCCTGTTATGCCCGGTATGAGATCCATGCAGCTTGTGACCAATAAAAAGCCGATCTACCCGGTCGGCGCCGGCCTCCGCGACTACCTGCAACAATACGGGCGCACCTTCAAGCTCCCGGTGTCGTACTCGCGGCTCACCGAGTGGGAAGAGGCCATGCCGCTCTACGACCACATGATGCGCGATACCCTTTGGCGCACCGTGATCTATCGGCCGGAGGTGTGGAAGCGGCTCAACAAGCACCTCACCGCCATGTACGCCATGCTCAAGACCGAGGGCGACATGTCGTTTGTCGAGCAACTGTATGTCGACCGGGTGGACTACTGCGTCTTCGGCAACAGCAACCCCTTCCGCATCCGCGTCGTCAACGCCTACAACGACAACCAGGACTACTACTACATCAAGCGGGCCGACGCCTCGCGCATCTACGGCCTGGAGCTGGAGCACTTGCTGACGCCCAACCGCATGCACTACCTCGTAGCTGAAGACGTGCTGGTGGAGGAGCATGTAGTGGGCATCCCGGGCGACGTGTTCATCAACCGCTGGATGGCCGATCACCACATCAAGAAGATCCGCCTGGCCAAGGAGCTGGTGAAGTTCAACGAACGTTGCTTCGTGCGCCTGCTGGGCGACATGCGCAGCTATAACTTCGTCTTCGATGTGACGCCCGACTTCGAGGAGGTGCAGATCCGCATCCGCGCGATGGACTTCGACCAGCAGAGCTACAGCGGTCGCCTCAACTTTTACCGCCCCCAGTTCTTCAAGGACAACAACCCGCTGGTGGCCTTTTGCACCAACGTGCTCAACGTCCAGACTGCCCGGCAATACCAGCGCGAGGAGCAGGCGGTGATCTACCGGCGCATCGGCCTCGCGCACGAACGCGTCAGCCGCCTCATCCGCTGCATGCGGCAAGACGAGCTCTCCGCCCCGGAGAAGGTGGCGGAGCTGAAAAACGCCTTGGCCGACCTGCACCAGAACCGCAAATTCCTGCAATGCGAGCGCATGGGCGACATCCTGCGCGAAAGCCTCTTGCAGGTGGAGACCAGTGTACGCAAGCATCGCCTGGAACGGAACGAGCCTCTCTCGCCCGTAGCCCTGTAACCGATGATGACTTGGGACGAGCTTGATTACGCCCGGCTGGAGACGCTGCGCGCGCGCTTCCTCGAACGCACGGCGGGCGAAGCCGATTATTGGACCGACGACGCCGACCTGGCCGCCTACGACCTGACCTTTGCCGAGCGCATTGGCTGGAAGTGGGATGCCGTGCTGCGCGAGCTGGCCCTGCGCCAGTGGCAAGCACCGCGCCACGTGCCTGTGGTCGACTGGGGTTGCGGCTCCGGCATTGCCCTGCGGCGCTGGCTGCAGCACATGGGCTTTGAGGGGTGGAGTCAGTTGATCGTGAGCGACCGCTCGGCGCGGGCCATGCGCTTTGCGGAAGAGCGCCTGCGCGCCCGATACGCAACCGTCTCCCTGCCCCAGCCGGAGATCCGCCAACTGAGCCCCGAAGCCGCCGCCAGTGCCGTGACCGGAGGCGTGTTACTCGTTTCGCACGTGCTCAACGAGCTGGACGCGACGGGGCGGGCTCGCCTGCTCGATGTCGCGGCGCAGGCCCAGGCGGTGGTCTGGGTCGAGCCGGGCTCCTACGACGAGAGCCGCGCGCTCATCCAACTGCGCGAGGCGCTGATGCAGGACTTCCGCCCCATCGCCCCCTGCACCCACGCCGCCGGCTGCGGGATGCTGACCGAGGAGAACAATCGCCACTGGTGCCACCACTTCGGGCGGGCGCCCGTCGAGGCGTTTACGGAGGGGCACTGGGCGCGCTTCGGCCAATGGCTGGGCATCGACTTGCGCTCCCTGCCCTACAGCTTCCTCGTGCTGGAGCGCCGCACCCGGGAGGAAAGCGCAGAGCCGGGCCCGGGCTGGAGTCGCGTGATCGGCCACGCCCGCGAGTACAAGGGCTATCTGAAGCTGCTCAACTGTCAGGCCGAGGGTGTGGAAGAGCTGATGATGCAGAAACGCGATGCCAAGGCGCTGCACAAACACCTGCGCAAAGAGAAATACTTTCCCCTTTATCGCTGGCGGCGCACGGTCGACAAGGTTATAGGTGGAGAAGCGATGGACACCGACGGCCTCCTTTAAGCTGGGCTTATGGCCTGGAATAACGTAAGGATAAAGTATTTCCCCCCGCGCTGTCCGTGAAAATTGCGGATTAGTCGATTAACGAATGGTGTAATTCCGCCGATCTTACCCTTAAATCCCTTAAGCGGGGACGACCCGTTGCAGAGACATGAGCCAAAACGCAGAAAGCCCATCGGCCCCCAAGACTCGCCTCTACTTTATCGAAGACGAAGCACTGCTGTGCGATCTCTTTGAGGAGTATGTGAAGACCATGCCCGAGATCGACTACCTCGGCTACTCCCAAGACGGGGCCGAAGCCATGCGACGTTGTCTGGAGCTGAAGCCGGACATGGTGGTGGTCGACATCCGTATGCCGGAGGTCAACGGGCTCGAAATCCTCACCCTGCTCCACCGCAAGCTGCCGGGCACCAAGATCATCCTCTTTACCGGCACGGTCGACAACGAGAGCCTGCGCCTCGCCGTCCGCTACGGGGCCGACGGCTACGTCGAAAAAACCTACGGCCTTGAGGAATTAAGAAAAGCCATTCAGGTTGTGCTCGGAGGGGAAAAGCACTATAGTCCAGGCATTGCGAAACTCCTCAGAAATTTCAAGGTTTGACCCTTTAGGACGTCTATATTGCTGACAGTCCTTCTCTGCAGAGCCGCCCCTTTCCCTCTGGGGGCGGCTCTCTGCTGTACGGGTCCATTTCAGTAAACTCAATAGGCTGCCACCTGGGTCGCGGGGGACTCGGCGGGCTGCTGGCGCTGGAGCTTGTCGCGGTAGACGCGGAAGACTTCGCGCGCAACGGGGGCGGCGGTGGAGCCGCCACCATAGTCGGTCTCTTCGGGCACCCCTTCGATCATCACCGCAATGGCAACCTGCGGGTTGTCTGCCGGTGCAAACCCGACGTACCAGGCGAGCGTGGTCGGCTTGCCGTCTTTGCGGACTTGAGCGGTGCCCGTCTTGCCGGCGGCCGGGAAATCGTCGAGGCTGGCACGCCGGGCCGTCCCCGTCTGCCCTGCCTCGATCATACCTTCGTAGACGGCCGCCATGTCTTCCTCCGGCAGGCCGATGGGCTCGCCGCCAATCTCTTCCTCCGAACGTCCATGGGGGTAGTGCAGCATCGTCGGCACCGTAATCGTCCGGCCCCGTGCCACGGAGGTGATAAAGGTAGCCATCTGCAGCGGCGTGACGAGCAGGTAGCCTTGCCCGATGGAGACGTTGGCCGTGTCGCCATCGAACCACGATTCGTAGAGGCGCTCCTGCTTCCAGGCGGGGCTGGGCACGAGCATGCGACCGGTCTCACCCGGCACGTCGATCCCGGTGCGTGTATCGAGGCCGAAACGGCGGGCTTCTTCCACGATCGCGTCGATCCCCATGTCGAGCGAGCTTTGGTAAAAGTAGACGTTGCAGGAGTCGCGGATCGCATCGCTGAGGGACTCGTCGCCGTGGCCCGAACGCTTCATGCAGTGGAAGACGCGGCGCCCCACCCGGTGGTAGCCCGGGCAATTGATCACCGTGTCGTGATGGAGGTGATCGCTGCGCAGGCCCGCCATGGCCGTAATGAGCTTGAAGGTGGAGGCGGGCGGGTAAAGGCCTTGCGTCGCACGGTTGATCCAGCCGCCCTGCTCGCGGATCTCTTCGTCGACATCGAAGCTGATGAAGGGCGTGAGGCGGTTGAGGTCGTAATTGGGCATCGAGGCCAGCGTCAGCACCTCGCCGGAGCGGACATCGAGGGCGACGACCGCGCCGGTCTTGCCCTGCATCGCTTTTTCCGCCGCCAGTTGCATTTCGACATCGAGGCTCGTCACGAGGTCGCTGCCTTTGCGGGGCTGGACATATTCCACGCGGTCGTACTGGAAGCCGCCGGGGTCGACGGTCCAGATCTCGGTGCCCGTCTCTCCCTGCAGCTGGTCGTTAAATTCCTTTTCGAGCCCCGTACGGCCGATCCAGGCCGGAGCGCGGAAGGTCAAAAGGTCGTCGCCCGGCAAGTCGCCGATCTCGAACTCCTCGCTGGACGAGACGTAACCGAGAGTGTGAAACGCCGCCGCCTCGAAGGGATAGTAACGGGTGCTGCTGATCAGGATCTGGACGGGCGAGTCGATCGGCACCTGCTCGATCAGGCGCGCGTATTCCTCGCCCGAGAGGTCGCTCTTGAGTTGAAAGGGCAGCAGCAGGCTTTGGCGGAAGTGGCGCTCGATCTCGCGCGAATCCACCTGATCGGTCGAACCCAGCACGGCATTGATGTCGTCGAGGTAGCGCTGGACGACGTTGCGGCGGGCGGTGAGGTTGGTCTCCATGCGGTCGAGCGTCAGGTGGCGCTCGCGCGCGTCTCGCACGATGCGGATGTATTCCTCGCGGAACTCGCGACGCAAGTCGTTGAGATAGACGACGGCGGAGAACAGCGGGCGGTTGCCGACCAGCAGGCGACCGTCGCGGTCGTAAATATTGCCACGGGGGCCGGGGAGGATGATGCGGCGGTAATTTTGCCGCTCCATGTGCTCCACGTAATCCTCTTTCTGGAACAGTTGCTTCTGCGCCAGGCCGGAGACGAGAATGATCATGCAGAGCGCGATGATCCCGTAGAGGAGATACAGGCGCCTACCCGAACCGGTGTCTTCATTCTGATTGACCGTCATGGACCTTCTCCGCCTTAGACCGTGAAGAGGCTCCGGCGTTCACGCACCATTAAAGATTCTGAATCTGCTGAAGCAAAGGAGAATGCACCACAGATCAAGATTACAGAAGCTGGATGCCCACTGCTCAATCCGTCCGCACGTCGGCAAAGATGTCGCAGCCAAGGGACTGCAGGAGGCGGTACTGGAGGGCGGCCCAGGGCACGCAGAGCAGCCAGATAGCGACGAGCGAGAGCGCACCTTCGATCAGGATGCGCTGCCAGTAGGCAAAGGTGTCGGCTTGCCCGCCCGCGAGAAAGACCGAGAGCAGGGTAAACAACAGCCCTTGGAGAAAGACGGAGAGGAACTGCATCTGCAGCGCCGAATCGCGCTGGATGTGGCGGCGCAGCGTGACCAGCAGCGCCCAGAAGACGAGGTAGAGGCTGATCCAGATGCCATCGGGCCCGCCTAGATGCGCCTCCGCCAGCAGGCCGAAGAGCACGGTATAGAGCAGGCCCACCTTGCGCCCAAGGTTGAGGGCGACGAAGAGCAGCCAGAGCAGATCGAGGTGCAAGGCGATGCCGAAGGCGCTCAGGTAGTGGTTGACCTCCGTCACGATCTGCAGGCCCAGCCAGTTCCAGAGCAGCAGCACGAGGAGCTGGAAGCGTCCGCTCATCGGGTGGGCAAAGTCGGGATGTCGGCTTCTTCGCTGGGCTGCAGGGGGATGAGCACGGCCACCTCTTCGAGGCTCTGCAACTCATCGGGCAGGCGCACGAGGCCGCTCTGGAAGAGCCCGTCGGCCCCGGGATCGAGCTGGTAGACGTCTCCGATCTTGAGGCCGTCGGGGAAGACGCCGCCGAGCCGCGAGCTGACCAGCGTCAGCGGTTGCCCCAGCGAAACGCCTTTATCGGGCGGCACCGTGCTGACCTCCCCGGTGGGCGCGTGAAAGGTGGCGTTGAGCCCGCCCTGGAACTGCACCGGACGCGGGTCGCCCTCGAAGTGCGCGGCCACACGGAATTCCCGGCTCGTGACCAGCTCAACCGCTGCGGTGTAGGTGTAGACTTCGCTCACCCGGCCCACAACGCCGCCGCGGAAGACGACGGCCTGCCCCACTTCGAGCCCGTGCATCGAGCCTTTGCGGATGATGATGCGTTGCCACCAGGCGTTCATGTCGCGCCGCACGACGCGGGCGACTTCGTAGCGGTGGCGGGGTAGCGGCGGCAGGTCGAGCAGCTCTTCGATGCGTCGCAGCTCTTCGGCGGTCGCTTCGGCGGCCTGGTTACGCAGCGAGTAGGCGGCGTTGAGGCGCGCGAGGTCGATATTGGCCTCGATGAGGTCGTTCTTGCTCTTCACGCGCGCCGCCCAGTAGTCCTGCAAGTCGTGCAGTTGGGAGGTGGCGTAATAGCTGGGGGCCTGGAATTCCCAGAAGGTAACGCGGAGAAAGGCCTTGATGCCGAGCGGCAGGAGCCACCAGACGGCCACAAGCCCCCCGACCAATACCAGGGCTTGCAGGGGGACGAAGGTGCTACGTTCAGGCGCCACGGTGCGGTACTAGCTCAACGGAGCGCAACGGTGCACGCTAAATCTTCATTTTCTGCAGCCAGGGCAGGTTTTCGAGCACCACGCCCGTGCCCTTGGCCACCGCGCTGAGCGAGTCTTCCGCCACGATCACCGGGAGGCCCGTCGCGTCGCTGAGCAGGCGGTCGAGGTTGCGGATCATGGCGCCGCCCCCGGCGAGCACAAAGCCGCGGTCCACCAGGTCGGCGGAAAGTTCCGGCGGGCAGCGCTCAAGGGCGTTGCGGACCAGTTCCACGATGGAGGCGATGGTGTCTTCCAGCGCTTCGCGGATCTCTTGCGAGGAAATATGCAGCGTCTTCGGCAGGCCGGCCACGGAGTCGCGCCCCTTCACTTCCAAGGTCAGCTCTTCGTCCAGCGGCGCGGCGGAGCCGATCTTGATCTTGATCTCTTCCGCCGTGCGCTCGCCGATCATGAGGTTGTAGGCGCGCTTCATGTAGTTGACGATCGCCAGGTCCAGCTCGTCACCCCCTACCCGGATCGAGCGGGTGAAGACGACGCCGGCGAGGGAGATGATCGCCACTTCCGTCGTGCCGCCGCCAATGTCGACGATCATGTTGGCCGTCGGCTCTTCGATCGGCAGCCCGACGCCAATCGCGGCGGCCACGGGCTCGACCAGCAGCTTCACGTCGCGGGCTCCGGCGTGGGTCGCACTCTCGCGCACCGCGCGGCGCTCCACTTCGGTAATGCCGCTGGGCACGGCGACCACCACCCGGGGCTGGGCCACGTGCACGTGGTTGCTGACCTTCTTGATGAAGTAGCGCAGCATCGCCTCCGTCACCTCGAAATCGGCGATCACGCCGTCTTTCATGGGCCGGAGGGCAGTAATGTTCATCGGCGTGCGTCCCAGCATCTTCTTCGCCTCATTCCCCACCGCCACCACTTCGCGGTTGTCGCTGTTGATGGCGACGACGGAGGGTTCGCGTAGAACGATGCCTTTATCGCGCACATAGACGAGGGTATTGGCGGTACCCAGGTCGATGCCGATATCGTTGCTGAAAAATCCGAGGGCTCGACGAAACATCCTGATGAGTGAGCGCATTCAATGGCACCCGCGTTGAAGACTCGCACATGGAAAACGCGTCGGCCCTAAAGTGCAACCCTGAAAGGAACTTACTACGCACCGGAAGTTCCTTATTTGGCTGCCGAATCCACCCGGGCACCGTTTGGCGCCGCCGAACGCCTTCGACCTTGCCCGAAACGGCCCCAGCCGCCACAAAGGACGCATGCCCGATGTCGTCGTTTACACCTACGCCAAGTGCTCCACCTGCCGCAATGCCACCAAGTGGCTGCGCGAAAACGGCATCGCCTTCGAAGAGCGGCCGATCCGCGAGACGCCCCCCACCCCGGCAGAGCTGCAAAAGATGCTCGATGTCTATCAGGGCGACATCCGCCGCCTCTTCAATACCAGCAGCGCCGACTACCGCGAGGCCGGCCTCAAGGACCGCCTCGACACCTGGACGCCCGAAGAAGCCTTCGCCGTACAGCAGCAGAACGGCAACCTCGTCAAGCGCCCCTTCCTCCTCACCGCCGACGGCCGCGGCATCGTCGGCTTCAAGGAAGACCAGTGGGCAGCGTTCTTTGGGAAGTAACTGTTGAAGCCTAAAGAATAAGTCCTCGGCGTTTACCGTCGGTGGGCGTTATCGAGGTCATCCATATGCTTACTCCCCCAGCACCATATCCACGGCGCGGGCGAAGGCGGTGCTGGGGTCGCCACCTTCGGGGGTTACGAGGCGGGCGGCTTTCCTGGCGTCTTCCCAGCCGTGGGCCATGGCGACGGATTGGCCTGCCCATTGGAGCATCGGCACATCGTTGTTGCCATCGCCGAAGGCCACGCAGGCTTCGCGGGGAATGCCGAGGTGTCCGGCCAGCTCGGCCACCGCAATGCCCTTGTTGGAGCTCTTGGACATGAACTCGAAAATTTCGTTGTGGGTCCGCACGAGGTAGGCGTCGAGCTCCTGGAGCTCCACCATGCCGAGGATCTGGTCGATCCGGTCGGTGCGGTCGAGCCAAAGCACCTTGAAGATCTCGTGCTTGAGCAGCTCCACCGGGTCGAGCAGCGTTACCTTGTGCCCGGAGAGGCGTTCGTAACGCTGCACGTATTCGTTGCTCCGGTGAGCGAAAATCTCGTCGCGCGCGTAGACGATGACGGTGTATTTCGCCGCCGCGCCCATCTCGATCACCTTGCCGGCTTTTTCAGCATCGAGCAACGTTTCGAAAATGATATTCTGGCCCGCCACATCGGTCACCAGCCCCCCTTGCATCGAGATGATCCACTTGATGCCCGGCAGCTCCGCCGCGATGCGTTGCATGCTGAGCAGGTGGCGGCCGGACGCGAGGACGGGCTGAATCCCCGCATCCTCCAGACGGCGCAGGGCTTTCAGGTTGTCGCGCGACACGCGCTTGTCGGGGCCCAGCAGAGTGTCGTCCAGATCGATGAGGGCGAGTTGGAGTTTCATAGCCCGCAGCATAGCCCAGAAGTCCTTCCGCGCCAAGAGGCTGAATCCGATTTCCCTCCACTCGTGCTGCCGCAGTTGCTGCCTTGCTTCGGCTATGATTACGTTAGCCGACTTATGAAAGCGTATTCCGGTCTCTGGCGACGCCCATGCGGCCAATCCACCGAGTAGAGCCTCTATTTTCGCCCTTCAGTGATTGTACGGACCTGGCCTGAGCAGAGCCGCCCAACGCCCTCAAAACCATACACAATCATCTAGCACAAGACTTACTCATAACTATCATTAAATTTTCTGACTGTTAGATTTCGGAAGATTGGTTGCTCTATCCAAACAAGGCTAGCGTAAGCCTCTCAAAGCTACTCCTCTTGGCCGCGGTATCCCCCCGCAACCCCAAACCCACCTAGGATCCATATGAGAAAAGCTACCGCCAAGATAGCTACCCCCACCTTGTCTGCCCATCGCTGGACAGGCGCAGGCGATCACGACGACGCCTTCTTCTACGCGCGTCTTCCCCACCACCCGGCGAGCAGCGGCAGCCAGCCCTGCGCCCGCCTTGCCCGGCACTGATCCGCATCCGCAAACCTGGTTCCCCCCGAACAAACCATTATCATGAAGACATTTCTATCTTCTCTCCGCAGATGCATGGCGCTGGTTGCGCTGGTCACCACCGCACTCACCACCAACCTGCAGGCTGTCGGCGGCTTTGCCAACGCCTCCGGCGGCGCAGGCGGCCCCACCGTCACCGTAACCAACCTCTCGCAGCTCACCGCTGCGATCAATCACGACAACCCTCAGATCGTGCAGGTAAGCGGCACGATCAACCTCGGCTCGTCGAGCGTGCGTTTCGGCTCCAACAAGACGATCATCGGCGTCGGCACCAACTCGGGCTTCATCGGCAACCTCAAAGGCGTCGATGAGAGCAACGTCATCATCCAGAACCTCAACTTCACCAACCCCAACAGTGAAGGCGATGGCGACGGGCTGACGCTCGACGGTTGCACCAACGTGTTTGTCACCCACTGCGCGTTCGTCAACTGCGGAGACGGCTCCCTCGATATCACGCACGGCTCCGATTACATCACCGTCTCCTGGTGCAAGTTCTCCTACACCTACAACAGTGGGCACAACTTCGTGAACCTGATCGGGCACAGCAACAACAACGCGTCCGAAGATGCAGGTCGGTTGCGCGTGACCTTCCACCACAACTGGTGGTCGACGCTCTGCCACGAGCGCATGCCGCGCGTGCGCTTCGGCCGGGTGCACACCTACAACAACTACTTCAACGCTCCCGGTAACAACTACTGCATCCGCGCCAGCATCCAGTCCGAAGTGCTCGCCCAAAACAACTACTTCGAAAACATCAGCACTCCCTACGAGTACTACGCCCCCAACGGGAAGATTCGCGCCACCGGCAATACCACGGTCAATTGCTCTGACGTACAGTCCTTCAACGACTCGGTCTTCACCCCGCCCTACGCATACTCGCTCGAAAGCCCCAGCGCTGCCCGCTCTGCCATCATCGCCAGCGCCGGCCCCGTCGGCGGCGGCAGCTCCGGCATCACGGGTGTAAAAGTGATCGTCAACCGTGCGAGCGGCCGCGCCATGGATGTCTACGAATGGGACAACACCAACGGCGGCAACATCGCCCTCTACGACGTATGGGGCGGCGACGCCCAGCGCTTCCAGGTGACGAACATCGGCGGCAACACCTACACCATCCGTACCATCCTCCCCGGCAACCGCTCGCTCGACGTCTGGGGCCCCTCCAGCGCCGACGGCACCAACGTCGCGCTCTATGACTACCTGGGCGGCTCGAACCAGCAGTTCACCATCACCCCCACCTCGGGCGGCTACTACCGCATCACGCCCAACAACGCCCCCAACTCGGCGGTCGACGCCTTCGGCACCGCCAATGGCGACAACGTGGGCATCTGGACCTACTGGGGCGGCGACGTCCAACAGTGGCGCTTCCAAAACCCCTGAGTTTTTTGGGGAAAGCACCCGAAAACGAGACATGAAGCACAGCAACGAGCGGGGCACAGGCTCCGCTCGTTTTTTTGCGGCTGCGTTCGTTTTCGATATAACGATTTTGATTGCAGCGAATATAGCGATTATGGTGTTTATTGCGTCAACAGGAGCACCACCATGGCAACCAGCACTCTCACCAGTTCGAATACGCGCCTCGATCCCTCCACCATGGAGGACGAGAAGCTGGCCCAACTGATGGCCACGTTTTCCAAGCCCGGCCACGTCGCGTTTATCGACGCGGAAGGCCAACGTACCGAAATCCCGGAACCATTTTACCACCACCTGATGCGCCTGGTGCGCCTGTTGAACGATCGCCAAGCCATCGTCATGATCCCCGAGGACGAAACGTTCACCACCCAGGCGGCGGCGAACTATCTCGGCATGTCGCGTCAGTTCCTGATCGACCAAGTGCTCGACGCGGGGCAGCTACCTTTCCACCGGGTTGGCAAGCACCGTCGCATCTACTTCCGCGACCTCCTCGCCTGGGAACGCCAGCGGGATGAGAAACGCCGTATCGCGCTTGACGAGCTGAGAAAGACCATTGACGAGGCTGGCTTTTACGACGCGTCCTATACGGGCGATGCTGAGGGCTGATTTTCGTGTGTTTCTGGATGCATGTGTGCTGGCAAACTATAAGGTCTGCGACCTGTTGCTTTGCTTGGCGGAGCGACCACGTCAGTTCTCACCTCACTGGTCGCAGGAGGTGCTGAAAGAAACTCACCGCACCCAAGTCAATAAGCTCAAGTGGCCAACGAAGCTCGCTGACCACTTTCGAGATCAAGTCACGCAAACGTTTCCCGAAGGCTGCATCTACGGATTCGAGCACATCATCGCCGGACTTCAAAACCACCCGAAAGACCGGCATGTGCTCGCGGCTGCCCTTCACGGCCACTGCAACCTGATCCTCACCTTCAACCTGAAAGATTTCCGTCCCGAGCACCTGCAACCACACGGGATCAGCGCCTGCCACCCACAAGACTACCTGCTGGTGCTCTACGAAATGGACGCAAAGCAGGTGATCAGCCGCGTCGCCGCGATTGCCGCCAAGCGGGGCCTCTCGGAGTTGGACCTGTTGATCAATCTGGGCAAAGCCCTCCCCCACTTCTCATCCCGACTGATTGACGAACTTGGGCTGGTGCCCTGATCACCGCCACATCATCGGGATCGTCGCAAGCAGCAGCAGGGCGAGCAGGATAGTGACGATGCGGCGGCTACGGTCGTTGCGGAAGAGCTTGGCGAGCAGCTTACCGAAGAAGGTCCAGGTGTGGGTGGAGAGGATGCAGACCAAGGTGCTGCCCACGACGGCGACCAGGCAACATTCGAAAACCGTATAGTAATCGGGCAGGATATTGACTGCCGTGACGGCAAACACGATCGCCTTGGGGTTGATGAACTGGAAGCCGAAAGCTTCCACGAATCTCAACGGACGCGCCGTCTGTTCGCTCTTTTCCTGCAGACCGAGGCGGCCCGCCTTCAGGATGCGGTATGCAAGGTAGACCAGGTAGCAGGAGCCCAGCGCCTTCATGATGACCTGCAGCGGTGGGTAGGCGTGGTAGGCCGCTCCCATCCCCAGCGCCGCCAGCAGCATGACAATCGCACAGCCGCCAATGACGCCCAGGATATGCGGCCACGTGCGCTGGTAGCCGAAATTGATGCCGCTGGCCGTCAGCATCACATTGTTCGGCCCTGGCGTGAGCGACGCCACAAGCATGAAATACACGAAGGGCAGCCCCGATACGATCAACGAAGACATAAAATGCCGCCCACGCTAGGCCCTCCGCTTCGGCTTATCAAGCGAGGAGGTGAAGCATGAATATTAAGGCACGGTCCGCCATACGTCTACAACGGCCGCTGACGAAGCTGGCTGGGGCTCATCAGCGTCGAGTATTTACCTACGAAGGCGATTGCGGGTGAAGCAGCCAACGCCAGAAGAACCTCGGCGGGCTGCAAAGGCGTATCCGGCTCAAAGCGCATGTAGATCACCCCCGCTGGAGGAGGTAGGCGCTTCTTGAAGATCAATTCCCCGTAGTCGCGGTCAAAGGTCCAGATTACCCGGCCCTCCCGCTCCGCCCAAGCAAGGACCTCTTCATCTGGTATCCCTGCCCGAAGGTCCATCACGCTTGCCACATTCCAGCCTAGGCTCTTCAGCCGAAGCACAGACGGCCGGGGCACATTCTCATTGGCGAGCAGCTTCATGCTTGCGCCGCATCCAGGGCGAAATACGCCTCATCTCTCATCGCCTCGGCAGAGAAAGCAAAGACCGCCCGGAAGGCCTCCCGCGTCAAATGAGGGTAAGATTCAAAAATCTGCTCTTCCGTCCAGCCTTTGGCCAGCAATCCCAGCAGAAACTCCACGCTCAGGCGGGTCCCCTTTACGGTCGGCTTACCCGCTAGAATGCGCGGATCGGCCACAATATATTCCTGCCAGTTCACAGGCCTCAACTTAACATACTTACGCACGCTGGCGAGCGAATATCAGCGTGGGCGTCTGCCGCACCCGTGCCTTGGTTCAGGGCAGGCTACCTCGATCACCCTCCTGAAGCCGTTCCCTCAGGCGCTGCACTTTCCGCAAAATCCCCGTAGACAAGGTAGAAACATGTGATAAGTTGTTCACTTGTTTATGGAAGATGCCGCCGCTCCTTCGGCCATCCGCTTGCGTGGGGTGCGCCAGAACAACCTGAAGAACTTCGACCTCGACTTGCCGCTGGGGCGCTTGATCGTGGTCACCGGGTTGAGCGGCGCGGGCAAGTCGTCCCTCGTCTTCGAGACGCTGCACGCCGAGGGCCAGCGGCGCTACGTCGAGACCTTCAGCCCCTACGCGCGCCAGTTCATGGACCGCATGGACCGGCCGGAGGTGGACACGATCGAGAACATCCGCCCGTCGATCGCGATCGAACAGACCAACACCGTCAAGACCAGCCGCTCCACCGTCGGCACCATGACGGAGCTGACGGACTACTTCAAAGTCTGGTTCCACCATGTGGCCGAGCTTTTCGACCCGGCTACGGGCGAGAAGATCGAGAGCGACCACCCGGCGAGCATCTGGGCCAAGGCCCGCGCGCGCTTCCCCGATCAACGGGTGCTGCTCTGTTTCGCCGTCGAGCGGCTGGGCAAGCTGAGCTGGACGGAGGTCATCGGCTCGCTCATCGGCCAAGGCTACACCCGCATCTTTATCGACGGGCAGCTCCACCGCCTGCAGGGCGAAGCCGCTGCCGCCACCGAAGCCCTGCCGCTGGACGGCGACCCGACCCTGATGGTGGTGCAAGACCGCCTGACGCTGGCGGACGACCAGCAGACGCGTTTCATCGAATCGGCCCAAACGGCGCTGCACTTCGGCCAAGGTACGCTGTATCTCCTCGACGACAAAGGCGGGCAGCTAGCGAAATACATGGAGGGCCTGCAGTCGCCCGTCACGGGGCAGATCTTCCGCCCCGCCCAGCCCAACCTCTTTTCGTTCAATTCGCCGATTGGCGCCTGCCCCACTTGCCGGGGCTTTGGCCGGGTGATCGAGATCGACGACCGCCTCGTCATCCCCGACGCGAGCCTCAGCATTGCCGACGGCGTGATCAAGGCCTTCAGCGGCGCGGTCTACAGCGAGAGCCAGAAGGATTTAATGCGCGCGGCCAAAAAATACGGTGTGCCCACCAAGACGCCGTGGCGAGACTTGAGCGAGGAACATCAGCGCTTCGTGATGGAGGGCGAGCCCGGCTACGGCACCGCCGGTAAGGAATGGCCCCACGCCTGGTATGGCGTGCGCCGCTTTTTCGAGTGGCTGGAGAGCAATACCTACAAGATGCACGTGCGCGTCTTCCTCTCCAAATACCGCGCCTACATGCCCTGCAAATCCTGCGACGGCACACGACTGCAGCCCGAGGCCCTCAACTGGAAGTGGCGCGACTATCGCCTGCCCGACCTCTACCTGATGCCGGTCAGCGAGCTGTTGCAACTGATGGAGGCCTACGTGGCCGAGCACGTGGAAGGCGAACGTCAGGTGGACCTCGCCCTGCACGCCATCCTCACCCGCTTGCGCTATCTCGACCAGGTTGGCCTCGGCTACCTGACGCTCGACCGCAGCTCGCGCAGCCTTTCCGGGGGCGAAACCCAGCGCGTCAACCTCACCTCGTGCCTCGGCACCGCGCTGGTGGACACCCTTTTTGTACTGGATGAGCCGTCGATCGGCCTGCACGCGCGCGACATCGACCGCCTTGTCGGCATCCTTCGCCGCCTGACCGATCAAGGCAACACGGTGGTGGTGGTCGAGCACGATGAATCCGTCATGCGCGCCGCCGATCTCGTGCTGGAAGTCGGTCCCAAGCCGGGCAAAGCGGGCGGCGAAATCACTTACTTTGGCCCGCACCGCGACCTGCACCGCGCCGAAAACTCCATCACCGCCGCATACCTGACCGGCAAGGAGCGCATCGCCCTGCCCAAGCGCCGCCGCAAGGTCGAAAAGGCCAAAGACCTGCCGTGGCTGCACATCCGCGGCGCCACCAAGCACAACCTGCAGGGCCTCGACCTCGACTTGCCGTTGCAGCGCCTCGTCGTGCTCAGCGGGGTCAGCGGCTCCGGCAAATCCACCCTGCTCGACAATGTGCTCTACCAGGGCTGGCTCAACCAGAGCGGCCGTGTGAGCGACGACCCGGCCCAGATCGAGCGGCTGGAGAGCGACACCGGCTTCAGCGAAGTCGTGCGGATCGATCAAGGGCCCGTCACGCGCACGCCGCGCTCGAATCCCGCCCTTTTCGTCGATGCGTGGGACCCCATCCGCACGCTGTTCACCCGCACGGAGGCAGCGCAGCAACGCGGGCTGCAGGTGGGCGACTTTTCCTTCAACAGCGGCGAAGGACGTTGCAGCCATTGCGAAGGCCTGGGCTACGAGCGCGTCGAAATGCAGTTCATGGCCGACGTGTTTGTCGAGTGCCCCGTCTGCGAAGGCCGCCGCTTCAAGCCCGAGATCCTCGAAATCACCTGGCAGGGCCATTCGGTCGCCGACCTGCTCGAAATGACGGTCGACGACGCGCTGCAGGTCTTCGCCAAGCAGAGTAAGATCAAGCACCGCCTCGGCCTGCTGCAGGAGGTGGGGCTCGGCTACCTGATGCTCGGCCAACCGCTCAACACCCTCTCCGGCGGCGAAAGCCAGCGCCTGAAGCTCGTCAAATACCTCGGCCAGCTCGACGCCACCACGCAAAACGCCCTCATCCTGCTCGACGAGCCGACCACCGGCCTGCACCGCCACGACATCCGGCGTCTGCTGGGCGTGTTGCAGCGCCTCGTGGACCAGCAGCACAGCCTGATCGTGATCGAGCACCAGATGGACATGCTCGCTGCCGCCGACTGGGTGGTCGAGCTGGGTCCGGAAGCCGGTGCGAAGGGCGGAGAGGTCGTTTTTGAAGGCACGCCGGAAGCTCTCGCGCGCGAAAAGACGGCCACCTCCGGCTTTCTCGCCGAAGCACTCGCCGCCGCCGAGGCCGATTACGCCCCACAACTGCAGGTGGCGGAAGCCGTCCATGACCACGGCAGCAACGGCAAGGTCGTGCCCTTTGCCGCCTACCAAGGCAAGCTGGAGGTCGAGGGCGCGCGCCAGCACAACCTCAAGAACCTCACGCTGGACATCCAGCACCGTTCGCTGACCGTCGTCACGGGCGTCAGCGGCTCGGGCAAGTCGTCGCTCGCGTTCGACATTGTGTTCGCGGAGGGCCAGCGCCGCTTCATGGAGTCGATGTCGGCCTGGGCCCGCCAATACGTGGAGCAACTGCCCCGCCCCGAGATCGACGACCTGCGCGGCATCCCGCCCACGGTCGCCATCGAGCAGCGCGTGACCCACGGCACCCGCAAGAGCACCGTCGCCACGATCACGGAGGTCGCGCAATACCTGCGCCTGCTCTACGCGCGCCTCGGCACTCAGCACAGCCCTACCACTGGCGAGCCCCTCGTGGCGCTCTCGCCCGACGCCCTCACCCAGCACCTCGACCGCGCCTTGCGCGAGCGGCTGGACGAGGGGCAGGCGCTGCTCTACCTCTGCGCTCCGCTCATCCGGGGCCGCAAGGGACACCACCAGCCGCTGGCCAACTGGGCCCGCGATCACGATTTCAAGCTGCTCCGCATCGACGGCAGTCTCGTGCCGGTGGCAGACTTCGAGAAGCTCGACCGCTACCGCGAGCACGACATCGAGGTGGTCTTCGCCACCGCCCGCGCCTCCAGCAAGGGCTACGCGCTGGAATCGAAGGGCGAGAGCGTCGACGCCAAGACCGTGCTGGCCGACGCGCTCAAGCTGGGCAAGGGCGCGTGCTTCCTCGCGGGACCGACCGGGCGCCTGCTGACGTGGTTCTCGACCCAGCGTACCGACCCCGCCACCGGCGAGGCCTTCCCGGAGCTGGACCCGAAGCACTTTTCCTGGAACAGCAACAAGGGCTGGTGCCCGACCTGTCGCGGCTACGGCTACTTGTATAGCTGGATGGGCTCCGACGAAAACTGGGAGCACGTGGAGGAAGGCGAGGTCGAAGACGGCCAACTTTGCCCCACCTGCCACGGCGAACGCCTGCACGCCCAGGCACGCGCCGTCTACCTGCACCTGCCCGGCGGGCGCAAATACAACCTGCCCCAGCTGCTGCGCCTGACGCCCAACGACTTGCTCGAAACCATGCGCGAGCTGGAGGTGGACAAGCGCGGGGAGGCCATTTTGCGCGACCTGCGGCCCGAGATCGAGGAGCGCCTGAAGTTCATGGATGCTGTCGGCCTCGAATACCTGACGCTCGACCGCTCGACGCACACCCTGAGCGGCGGCGAGGCCCAGCGCATTCGCCTGGCATCGCAGCTCGGCAGCAATCTCAGCGGCGTGCTCTATGTGCTCGACGAGCCCTCCATCGGCCTGCACGCGCGCGATAATGAGCGCTTGATCGCCTCCCTCAACCGCTTGAAGGAGAAGGGCAACACGCTGCTCGTCGTCGAGCACGACGAAGATACGATGCGCGCCGCCGATTGCATTATCGACCTTGGGCCGGGTGCCGGCCATCACGGCGGTGAACTGCTCGCCATGGGCACGCTGGACGAGATTTCGGAGCAGGAGCGGTCGTTGACCGGCCACTACCTCGCGCGCGGCATCCCCCACCCCCTGCGTGGCAACTATCGCCCGCTGCCGAAGCCCTTCAAGCCCCGCAGCCGCAAGGAACAGCCCGAATGGCTCGTGCTGGAGGAGCCGCGCCTGCGCAACCTCAAGGGTCACGACCTGCACCTGCCAACTGCCCGCCTGGTGATGGTCTGCGGCATTTCCGGCGCGGGCAAAAGCACGCTGATCCGCGACACGCTGAAGCCGACCGTCGAGGCCGCGATCAAGCAACAGCTCGAACGCCTGCCTGGTCAATTGGCCAGCGGTGCGGAGGGGCGCGAGGCCCTGCCCAACCTGCCGCCATTCAAGCGCCTGCGTGGCGGCCAGCCGTTCCGCGCGGTGATCGAGGTCGACCAGAGCCCGATCGGCAAGACCCCGCGCTCGACGCCCGCCACCTACATCGGCGCGTTCGACCTGATCCGCGAGCACTTCGGCCAACTGCCGGAAGCCAAGATGCATGCTTACGGTCCCAGCACCTTCTCCTTCAACACCAAGGGCGGGCGCTGCGAAACGTGCAAGGGCGCGGGGCGCGTGAAGCTGGAGATGAACTTCATGCCCGACACCTATGTGGATTGCGACGACTGCCACGGCGGCCGCTACGGCCCCGAGCTGGAGGAGATCCGCTGGAAGGGCAAAAACATCCGCGAGGTGCTGGCGATGGATTTCGAGGAGGCGGCCGAGTTCTTCAGCTTTAGCAGCCGCCTGCAGGCCATGCTGCAGCTGATGGTCGATACCGGCCTCGGCTACCTGACGCTTGGCCAGAGCAGCAACACCCTCAGCGGCGGCGAGGCCCAGCGCGTGAAGCTGGTCAGCGAGCTGGCCCGGTATGCCGGCGAGCGCCCGCGCGTCGACGTGATGCCGCGCAACCTCTACATCCTCGAAGAGCCGACCATCGGGCTCCACCTGCGCGACTGCGAGCGTCTGATCGAGCTGTTGCAACGCCTGGTGGACCAAGGCCACACGGTCGTCGTAATCGAGCACCATCTCGACTTGATCGCCGAGGCCGATTACGTGGTGGAAGTAGGGCCCACCGGGGGCGAAGCGGGCGGCGAAATCCTCTACCAAGGCCCACTCCACGGCCTGCTGGAGGTCGACCGCTCCCCTACGGCACCTTTCCTCCGTGACCATTTATCCCGTTATGCCAAAGGTGACAAATCGTTGCAGTAGTGGCGATCACGTGACATCTACCGGGATAAATCGCTTTTTTGTTTGCTTCTCCGAGGTAATGCTATCATCTTCACACTCAACGTTTCGGCGGTTTCTCAACCCGGTTATTGCCTATGCCTGTTCTCGCGCATCGTCCGTCAGTCTCCGAAGTTTGCTCCAAAATCAAGAAGCTTCGGACTTCTGAACCCATTGCAACCGAAACGCCTGCCCCCGAGCCTCCCGAGTCCGTCTCCCTCTATGTAGGGAATCTGGCCTACGGGGTCCAAGAGAGCGAAGTGAAGGAGCTGTTCGCCGGTTTTGGCGAAATCTCCGAAGTCCACTTCGTCATGGACAAGCGTCGGGGTCGCTTCCGCGGTTTCGGTTTCGTCCACCTCAGCCCTCCCGGTAACGCCGACCAGGCAATCGAGGCGCTCAACGGCCGTGAATTCCAGGGCCGCCGCCTGATCGTCAAGGTATCTCGCCAGGAAGACGAGGAGTAACCTCGGCCACGGCCGACCGATCGCCCATATGGAGGAACGCGTCCTTGCGGAAACGCCTTGGCTGAGCCTGCGGGAGCGCACCTTCCACACGCGGCACGGAGAGCCCAAAAGCTGGAGCTACGTCACCCGACCCAATACGGGGGGTGGCGTTTGCATCATCGCCACTACCACCGACGAGCCGCGCCTGGTTATCCTGGTGCGGCAGTTTCGCCCCGCCATTGCCAAGACCGTGCTGGAGTTCCCGGCCGGTCTCCTCGACGCCGACGAGGCACCCGAGGTCGCCGCCCTGCGTGAGTTGCAGGAGGAAACCGGCTACGTCGGCCATGTCAGCTCTGCCGGCCCGCTCGTGATGAGTTCCCCCGGCATGACCAACGAGGGCAACTGCGTCGTGGAGGTGCAGATCACCGGCCAAACAACGGCAGCCCCCGAAGATGACGAGAATATCGAGGTCTTGCGCTGGCCGCTGGCAGAGTTGTTTCCACGTCTGCAGGCCGCAGTCGCCGCAGGCGAAGTCGTCGATGCCAAGCTTTGGTGTTACGCGCTCGGTCGCCATTTGGCAGCGGCGGAGGCTCCGTGAAAGCGCGGTGGGGTGCCTATTCCGCCCTGCTCTGCCTGATTGCGGCGCTGCCCACTGGCTGCATCGGCCCCACCTTGCAGGCCCCCGCCATCGACGCGGCCGCGCTCGAAACCGAGACGCGCTACCAGCAGGAGGCTTTTCTCCACGAGAGCAAGCGCCTACGCTTGAAGCTGTTCCGCGCCTCCTACCCGTTGTTCGCCGGAGCGGTCGCATTTGGGCAACTGCCTACCCGCCCCAGCCTCGGCATCCTGCTCTACCACCCCTCCGCGTCGCCTGAAAACCTGCGAGCGGCAGCCGAAGCGCTCTGGCCCATGCCGCAGGGCCTCCGGATCTGGGCCGTGGCACCCGGCAGCCCAGCCGAAGCCGCCGGCTTGCGCGCCGACGACCTGTTGCTGGCAGTGGATGACGCATCGTTACCTGATGGACCCGACGGCTTGCCGTTCCTGCTCTCCCAGCTCACCACTGAGCACGATCTGCGGCTCACCATCCGCCGAGGCGAGGAGGAATTGACGTTCACCGCGCGCCCTCAGCCCATCGCCGACGTTACCATCCAGCTGAGCTGGCGGCAGGAGGCCAATGCGCGGGCCAGCTTCACGCAGATCGAGATGCAGGCGGGCATGATCCGATTTTGCGAGACGGATGCGGAGTTGAGTTTCGTCATCGCCCACGAACTCGCGCATGTGATGCTCCACCATGTGCGCAAGACCTTGCTGAATTACGCGACCGGCACCTTGGCCGACGCCGCGCTGATGGTCGCCCGCATCCCCAGCCCCAATGCACTCGGCCTCGCCGGAGCCACCCGCTATGCAAAGGAGTTCGAGATCGAGACCGACTACCTGAGCCTGTATTTGCTAGCCGCGAGCGGGCTGGAAATCGCCGACGCCCTGCCCTTCTGGCGGCGGATCGGCTTGCTGCACCCGCCACGCGAAGCCGAAGGCGTGCCGCTCTTTCCCTCGCACCCGGATACGGCGGAACGCTACCTGCGGATGGAAGCGGCGATCGAGGAGATCCGCGCCAAGGAGGAGACCGGGCAGCCGCTTTTCCCAACCGGCTGGGTCCATTAACGTTAGATCTGAGCCAGGTAGAGATACCAAAACGAGACCAATGGACGATACAATCCTTGCTGCACTGCGGCCTCATCAAAATCCTCTTCCTGCAACTCCCGATCCGTAGTCTCCACCTGCTGTCGGGTATAAACCAGTCCCTTGGAACAATAACCGTATAGATCGTCGCGGTGGTCGAGCCGCAGATAAATCCGACCATCAGCCTCCCGCGTGATGAAATCGACCTCCGCCTTGCGCAGCAATTCGCGGTAGCTTTCAACCCGGCGGTTACCTACGCGCTCCATCTGGTGCTCCAGCGAATCGCCTCGCTCCCTAAACGTCTCCCGGCAGACAAACAGCACCTCCTCATCTGCCTCCATCATGCGCACCAGGGCTTCCAACTGCGGACGGTACGTCTCGAAGCGCAGGCGAATGGTATCGTCGCTCATCATCCGGGCGGGCTTTTCGCTGCACGCGATGAAGCACATCGCAAAAGATGTCCAAACAATCAGTGCTATTGCCCGCATGATAATTGAAAGGTTTGTTAGTCTGCCGGAGGCATGCAAGCTGATTTCCAGCGCAGACCGCCTTAGCAAGGCACGAAAAAGCCACTTTTTGTGTAAAAGTGGCGGAGGCTACGATCAAACTGGCAAGTTACGCGTCAGTAGTTGGGGTCTTCGAAAAAGCTGATCCCGACCTTGACTGCTCGACCGATCGAGAGCGTGCGGAACGAAAGGTGCAGCGACACGACGTCTTCGGCCTGCAGAGTAGCCCCGGGGCGGAGATTGCCAAAATACATCGGGCGGAAATCTTCCCACCGATACCAGCGCTCGTTTGGCGCGTTCGGCAGAGGCTCCGAATCAATCGAGGTCCACATCGTGCCAAAGCGGTCAATCAGGATCAGGCGCAGGTCGAAGCGCTTGTTCCACTCTTCAGCGCTGCGGAGGCGAAATGCACCCTCGCCGGGCATGCCGTCGACCATCGCCACTGCCACCCGAGAACGCGAGGCGTCGATCTTGCCGCGTGTCAGCTCCAGCTGGAGCGCAATATCGCCCAGCCCGTCGTCTTCGAGCGCCACGACATCTACCCCGTTCATCCCATGCCAGATGCCGGAGCGGGAGGTGACTTCATACCCGAAGGGAAAAGCGGTATTGAAGAAATCCAGCTGCCCTTCGGGCCCTTCGACATGAGGACGGAGCCGAAGGGTCTCCGTTCGCTGACGAGGGGGCAAAGGGTGGTCGCGCAGCTCAGTCAAATCCCGAGCCTGAGCAAAGCGGTCGTCGGTAAAGTTACGAGGGACGGGCCAAATGGTGCCGTTCGAGGGCTCACCCGTGTAGCGCAAAGGTAGTGGCTCATCCACCACAGCCACCGGGATAGCCGCCAGTTCGTCAGCCTCGGGCAGGGTCTCGACCGAAAAGGCGAGCACGGGATTGGGAGCGGCGATCACCTGATGGCGTTGGCGCTCGACCACCGGCTCCGGCCCGCCAGCCAAGGTGATAAACTCCGCTCTGAACTCACCTTCAAGCAACGGCCCGGCTTCCCGGCGGAAGGCCAGAGGCAGGCGCACCACTGAGAGGGGCCCGATCTCTACCATACTCGATTGGCCCGTCGTATCGAAGGGGTAAGGCTGGTCGAGCACCTGAAAGGCGTCATCGATCACCGGTTGGCCCATCAGTGCCGCATGGGAACCCGCAAAGCTCCAGCGGACGAAGCCACTCACGGGTTTTTCGCTGAAATTGTAGGCGCGCAGCTCTCCATAAATCAAGCCACGCTCGTGCGCAAATTCGGGTTGCCACGTCAGGGTTCCCGGAGCACCTGCGAGCTTGGTCGCCGTAGCAGGAGAAGCCACGCCAGGCAGCCTGGTTTCGTCTTCCGGCACAAAGCGATAGGCGGCATTAGCCTTGCTTGGCCAGACAGAGCGAGGTGCAGGCAACCACTGCATCACGACCGGGTGTACCTGCTGCGGCGCCTTGATTGCACGTCCATCGGGCGGATTCAGCTTCAGGTCGCGCGAAACCTTGGCGAAGGATTGCCACGCCGGGTAAGGCGTTTCGGCGGAAAAGAGCAGGTCGAAATTACTCTCGCTGGAGCCCTTGAGCGCGTAAGGGATGTAGACCGCTACTTTTTTGTCCACGGCGGTATTCGCGGTCAGTGCAATGTAGCGGGCTTGTTCGCGGCGAAAGAGCGGGTCGGTCGGGATATCGCCTTGCAGGTGCAGGGTGTTGATTTCCGTAACCCAGACAGGCGGGTCGACCGGCAGGGTGGCATCGTCTGCCCGGTGGGCGCTGTAGACGGCCCGCATGCTGTCGACGAAATCGCCAAAAGAAGGCTCCCACCCGTAATAATGGAGGTTGAGCGCATCCTGATAGCTAAAGAGCCCATTGGCCGCCGCTTCCTCCAGCCAGGGACCGACGCCGGTGCCGAGGCCGGGCATCAAGACGGCAGCCGCGTCTCGGTCGCTGGGCCGGTAGCCACGGTTACGCGTCAAATATGGGCCGGTGCTGGCGGCCCCTGCTTTCAAGCCAAGGTAAAGCGCCTTGTGGTGCGCCGTTACGCGGTCCGGCAAGTCGCTGATCCAGCTCAGGTCTGGCTCGTTGGCTCCAAAATAGATGCGGGCATAGTCGCGCAGGTCGTAGCCGAGGCGTTTGCTCGCCTGAAAGACGGCCAGCAAATCATCCTGCAGAAAAGCGTTTTCCTGCGTAGTCAGCCGCGAACCGCCACCCGCAGGTGGGTGGGTGATGATGACAACCGGCTCTTGCCCCGCCTCGCGCAACAGCTTGAGCCGGGGACGCAACTCGGGCGTGTAATAGCCTTGCGCGTCCACCCGCGTCCAGAAGGTCGTGAAAGCATAGGTGATGTCGGCATCCTCGGTCCGCTGAAGGTAGCTCTTCAGCGTGTCAGAGCTCTGGTGGTGAAACCACACGTAATTAGCCCCCCACCCCGGCTCCAGCGATTCCACGGAAGCGGGGGCGCCACTCAAAACCGACGCAAAAGCGACGGCAGCAGCCCCAAAGAGGCTTTGATTGCGTAGAAGGCCCATAGAACGTGGAAAGGATTACCGAGACATCGGGCGCCGCATCCCCGGCTGCGGCATCGGGCGAGGGCCTGGGCGCATCGGCGGTCGAGGATTCCAGCCCGGCGTGGGGTCTTGCCAACCGCGACGGCCTGGCGGCGGTGGCGGTGGCATTTGCGGGATCAAGCCTAGCAACATGGGGGCCAGGCGCGGATTCTGTCTTAGCTGCTCCTGCAAAGCTATGTTCATCCCCATGGAGAATAGCAGTACAAACGCACTCGGAAGCATGAGTGTCTCCCGCGGGAAACTTTCCCCATATTGGAAAGCCACAAAAAGAATATAAGTATAGTAGAAAGCAGGAACGGCGCGATTTTGTGCAATTCTGGGGAGCCTCGGGATCGAGGAGATAAACATGAGGTTAAATGCCATAAACAGAGGAATACCTCCGTAATAGAGGAGAAACAGTGCCTGGTTATCGAAATAACCAATGCGACTGACGAATCCCGTGAAGACTTGCGTCCACTGAAATCCCCACAGCAAAATCATCGGTGCTTTATCGAAATCTGCCAAAATAATCCCCCACCACATCATCCGGGCCATAGTACTTCCGATCGCAGCCATCGGTAAATCACCCAGAAAAAGCGTCGCGAGGACACTGAAAATCATGGGGAAATCCACGAAAATCAAGAGGGTCATCCCAAACCATAGCAACACCGCATAAGCCCTCATGAGCAGTGAATTGCGGTGAAGCCCAAACAACGTGAAAATAACGAGAGGGGCCATTGCCGCGATGCCTACCAAGCCTGCCCGCATCCCTGAAATAATCGAAATATAGGCAAACCAAAGTCCAATACCAGCGAAGCAAAAAGAAAGCATAATCGCGGACCAAGACTTGAATCGGGTGAATACGATCCCTACCCAAGAAAGGATCCATCCTATGCACATTAAACTGCCAAAAGCATATGAGTCTCGCTGCAGCCCATTCAATCGACGCCATCCAGAAACATAGAGATTTCTCTGATTCACGACATCCTTACCAAAAGCTGTAGAATCTTCTAGAAATGCGGCTCGATTAATTAAGAAAATTCTGCGACTCTCCAAAAACCCAACAAAGCTCTCACCAAGTAGATATATTATTAGCAAGCCAAAAAGCAGCTGCGCATGGCGCTTAGTGAGATTCATGAACACGTGGAATCCAAAGAGAATAAAGAAATTCCACATAGCCACAATTTTGGCCATAAGAAGAAATCCACGCCGGCCGCCCGGCGCAAATGCTCCGGGCAAAATGACGACAAGGAACAGAGCCAATGGAATTACATAACCAAGCGGGATGTGGCGACCTTGACGGTAGAAAAGAAACCAGATGAAAATAAAATTACTAAAGAGCAACAGCAGGTCGCGCCCGTAGACCATCTTGCCTAACGTAATGTGAAGCAAGCCGCTCGGCAAATACAGGAAAAATTGTATTACCCCCAACCAGAACAGCCAATCCGGGAGCCGGAAGCGCTGGAAGTCAAAGAGAGGCAGATAGGCCGACATGAGGCCTGCGGGTCGGCGAGCGGGAATCATAGGACGATAGAAAGGTGAGGATGCATTTAATCGCGGCTGAGGCAATGGCAATCAGGCAGAGCCGAAGGGCGTGCCTTCTGCCACTTGGCGGTAGACTTCGAGGTGGCGATGAGCGATCACGGGCCAACCAAACACGTCGAGCATGCGCTGCCGGTTTTGCTGACCAGCAAAGCTGCATTGTGCGGGCGAGTTTGCCAACTGTTGAAGGTAGGATGCAGCCGTAGCAGGCTCTTTAGCGGGATACCAACAGTTTCCGGTCGTGCCAAAAAGATAGCCCCGCAGGGCCGAGAGGTCGGTACACACCACGGCGAGTCCGCAACTGGCCGCTTCGAGCAGGGCATTGTTGGCGGTGGCCCCGGAAAGCGGCAGGAAAAGCACATCGCTGGCCCGATAAAGATCGAGCAGCTCGTCATCGGAGAGGCCGCTGAGGCCGTTGAAACGCGGGTCATTACCCACCCGCTCCTTCAACTCGGCCACGATCTCGGGGCGACTGAGGACAGTGAAACGCACATTGGGCAGGCGGGCGACAGTCTCGCGAAAGACGGCATGCCACTGGTCCCAATCGCGCAGCCAAGCCCCCACCGTCAGGACTTCGAGCGGGGCATCGCTACCACGCTGGCATGGGGTGGCAGCGGGGGCAAAACGGTCGGTATCGATGCCGTGGGGGATCGCGACGAGGCGATCGTGCCCAAATACGCGGGCGTAGTCTTCCGCCTGCGAGGCATCGAGAATGATAATCGCGTCTGCCCGCTGCGCTGCACGGAAAAAAGGCGCACGTTGCTCACGGGTCGCTTCGAGGCCTTCCGGCGGCTGGTGAGCCGTCAAGACGTAACGGCCGCGCTGGGGCAGCCACCCCTGCTGCACCGTCGCCTCCGAATAAATGTGGTGCAAAACGGCCTGCGGATAGCGGTTCGCGACGCGGCGGATGCGCCATTCCTGGAGCCAGAAAAACGAACGCACCTTCTTGAACCCCGCCCGGAAGGCGGTTGCTGGCAGGGCTTCTTCGACGCGCACCACCCGACATTCGGGCATGTAGTCGAGCAGGCGCGCGTAAGACGAATACTTCCCGTGGTGCGGGAAGCAGAAACCGTACAGGATGGGCGTTTCCGGGCTCATGCGGCTCCGCTCGACTTTAGCTTACGATAACGCAGGAGCCCCCGACGCTTGCCCTTGGCGCTGGCGTGGCGCACCTTGGCGGTAAAGCCCTTGAGCAAGAACGGGCTCGTCAATTCCTCCAACAAATGGTTCAGCTCGCGGCCTTTGCTGGGCTGCTTGATGCCTCGAACGAGCAGCAGCATTTCCTCGGTCTCCGAACCGCGCTCCACCAGGCGGAGGAGGTAGTCCTTTTGCACCCGGCCAGCGGGCATGAGATGGATGGCGCGGAGCTGAGGGAAGCGCCCAATCCCGTAGCCGAGGTCGCAGCTGCAGAAAGCGATGTCGGTATCGCCGGAGGAGGCGAGGTCTTTGCCTTTTCGGTCGAGGCTCTGGCGGAGCTGGCTGTTCTCGAGCTGCCGAATGAATTCCAGGGCCACTTCTTGCCGCAAAATCATCCCGGCACCGCAGGGGCAGAGCGCGGGCTCGTAAATGTTACCCCACTCTGGCTTGTCGATGAGGCAGATCGCGAGACGGCGCACAAAGGGGCGCACCTCTTCCGCCGGTTCGGCTTCGAACTCCGGCTCGATCCGACCGCTGATGGCGCCCATTTGCGGGAACTGCTCCAGCAGCTTGAAGCCCTGCTCCAGATAGTCGGGGGAGAGCACGTTGTCGTCGTCCACCATCACCACGAGCGGTGCCTGAGCTTGGCGGAAGCCGCAGATGCGGGCGGCAGTCAGCCCCAGCTTGGGCTCAACTACGACCTTGCCGTTGGGATGCCAAGCGAGGTCGAAGCGGTCCGCCAGTGGCTGGTCCGACGCGTTGTCGACCAGGATGAATTCCCACTCACCGAGCGGCAGCGTTTGCCCCCGCAGGCCGTCGATCGTGCGCTGGAGAAACTCCGGGCGGGGGTTGTGGGCACAAATAATGACAGAGAATTTCATTCGGATTCAGTAGGTTGCCACTGCGCGAGCGGCTCACTGTGGCGTTGGCAAAGCTGGAGCACCTCATCCAACCCGCCGCCTAGAGCGGGCAGGCTTTCCGGGTAAGGCAGGTGATAGCTTGGGATCCCAAAAAAGCGGGGAAAGTAGAACAGGCAGCTCGACATCAGCGAAGCGACTGCCCGGAGGCCGCTTTGGCCAAAAGCCACTTCGGCAGGCAAGAGGTCCATTTCTGGCAGCCAGGTGACGCGAGGGGAAGCGCTTTTTAGCACCAGGTATTCGCTGCAAAAGCGGGGCATGCGCGGGTGAGGCTTCCAGAGGACACGATAGCCTGCCTCTGTGGCGGCTTGAAAGGCGGCCACGGTAGCATCCAGAAGCCGTTCGTAATCATGCCGAAGCGTCCAAAGCAGGTTTTCTCCCAGGAACAGGATGCAAGGCTCTTCATAACGAGGGAGTTCGCTGCCGACAAAGCTGCAATACAAGGCGATTTCTTCTCGCACCCCCGCCTCTGGTATCACATGCCGCGGCACCCCTGAATCGGCTTGGACGGGAAGCTGATCGGAGAGAATGCCGTGAAAGGCAGCCGCAGGGGGCAACGCACGGTTCTGCAACATCTGCACCGCCTTGTCGTAGAGCGGCGGGCAGAGGCGGTTTGGCCCGGCGTGGCGCCCACGCCCCAGGCCTGGGCCTAGCCAGCGCCCGAGCTTCTGCGGCATGGCCGGGCCTGAACTCAAGGAAAAGGACGCGGTGTAGCTGTGCAGCCCCTCCTCAAACATATGAAAGGAAGCACGCGGGAAGAGCAGATAAAGCGTGGAAGCCAGATGCGTCTTGGGAGAACCGCACCAGACCTCTTCCACGGGCAGTCGCCGGCCGGCGAGTGCGCCTGCCATCGTCTCCATCATGCGAGCAGGTGGCAGCCCCGTGAGATCAAATACCTCCGCCTGGGGGAAGTAGTGAGCCGCGAGGCGCAAGAGAAGCTGGTGAAGCCGCGTGTTGGCGGCAGCCCCGGTCAGGACCAACTTCCAACTGCCCTCTTCGGTGGCTCCATGATGCGCACGGATGGCAGCCCGGGCCACGATAAATTGCCAAGGTCCATTGAATGCGATGATGCGGCAGGAAGACATGGGAAGGGAGCCAGGAGAGGCCTCTATTGGCCAATCAGCTGCAGGAGGCGCTGGGCGAAGACGGCACCCGGCTCGGCCGGCACGGCAGCACGGATTTGCTGGTAGGCGCGTTCGCCGATTTCACGCAACTGCTCCCGGGCGGCCCAGGCTTCCTCCAGCGCGCGGTCGAGCGCACGCACGTTGGGTCCGTCGGCGACAAAGCCCGTCTCACCCCGCACGAGCAGCTCGGCGTTGCCAGCCACTTCCGTGACAATGCAGGGGCGCCCGCGCATCATGGCTTCGACGATCACGATAGGCAGGCCTTCCTGACGGCTAGGGAGCACCAGCGCGTGGTGCTCTCTCCAGATGCCATCGACATCGCTGACGTGCCCGCGGAAAGATACGTTGTTCAGCCCCCAGCGCTCGGCCAGCAGCTTGAGGCGCGCTTCCGAAGGCCCGGTGCCGAAAAAGCTGACGTGCAGGTTTCGCCCTTGCCACTTTTGCTGCTGCAGCACTTCGAGCAGCAAGTCGCAACCCTTGTGGGCGTTTG
>JAUTCQ010000014.1 GCA_030673845.1 Verrucomicrobiota bacterium JB022 | reverse complement strand
CACGACGGTGGAGCAAGGCTACGTAGTCTTCGGGCCGATCTCGCCGGACGCCGGGCTGGATTACCAACTCGTCTCCAGCGACGCGTGGGGCGACTTCGTGTTGCTCGACAGCAGCACGATGGAGCGCGAATGGCGCAATGTGGGTGGTCGAACCCAGCTCTTTGCCAAGGTGCCGTTCAGCGCGCTTCCGCAATCGACCGGTTCCGCCAGTCGCGTCTGGCTCACGGTGTCGCCAGCGGAGCAGTAAGAGGCCCGGTTGCACTTTCGTTTCCCCCCAAGGAGAGGCCGCCACGCCTCTCCTTTTTTGTGGACAGTGGGGCCGCCTTTACCTCCTAACCGGCAGGAAACCTGCTCGTTATGGGGAAGATGGACAGCTTTTTCTTCAACGGGTGGTCGCCGGTCCTGCGGACGCTCATCATAGGCGTGATGGCGTATGGGTGCCTGCTCCTGTTTCTGCGCATCTCGGGCCGGCGGACCCTTTCCAAGATGAACGCCTTCGACTTCATCATCACCGTCGCGCTTGGTTCGACGCTTGCCAGTATCCTGCTGAGTAAAGACGTGGCGCTGGCGCAGGGTGCGGCCGCCCTCGCCCTGCTGGTCGGGCTTCAGTTCCTCATCACGTGGTCAAGCGTCCGCATCTCTTGGGTGAAAAAGGTCGTAACCGGCGAGCCCCGGCTGTTGCTGCGCGACGGCGAGATGTTGCCCCAAGCGATGAAAAGCGCCCGCGTGACGCCCGACGAGATCGAAGCCGCCTGTCGCTCCAGCGGCCTTGCCGATCCCGCCCGGGCGCGCCTGGTCATTCTCGAAACCGACGGCTCCTTCAGCGTGGTGCCAGCGTAGCTACAAGCAGACACGGCGCGACCCATAACTTACGGCAAATTAAGGTTGCGACCCTATGCATGGATCGTTCTGCTCAAGCTAACCGTATTTTTCTTATCCACGCTGTCATGACATCTTCCGGCACCTTCCATCGCTTGGCTCTCTCGGCCTTCGCCCTGTTCACCTCCGCCGCACCGCTGGCAGCTTATGATGCGCTCGTGACGGGAGGCGATACCCATTACAAAATACCGGAAGAGCTGCGTAGACCATACTTCGACGATGTAATTGGGGAGTATGATAGCGGACTGTTTTTGCGCGCGAATGGACAGCTGATTCCTTGGGGCGGAACCGCCTACGTTGCCTTCACTGGAATGCAACCGGTGGAAGACGTGGTCGCATTTCGAGACAGTTTTGCGCTATTGAAGAACGGCGATCTGGTAGAAATTGGGCGAGCCTATGAGTCTTTCCCCCTCCGGCCGGTTATCACAGGACGGAAAGTCGTCACTTTCCAGTGTGCCCCGTTTGGGGGGGGCATAGCGTTAGCAGAAGACGGCAGTTTGATCGCATTCGCTCAATCGGATATCCCAAGCCAAGCGAAATTCCCCTCATCTCTGGAAGCGGTGGAGACTTTCGCGATGACTGCAGACCTAGAAGTGATTGCAGTCCAACGCAATAGCGAAGCCATATCCTTCAGTGCTCAAAGCGGCGATCTACTTTACCTTCCAGAAGATCTCGATAACCTTCAAGCTGTGGCCGCAGGCACAGCCCACTTTCTGGCCCTTCGAATGGACGGCACGGTCGTAGCGTGGACCCCAGATGGTACCCGCCCTTCTGCGACTCTTGTACCCAACGGACTGAAGGATGTAGTCGCGATCAGCGCCTACGACAACCGCTCTTATGCTTTAAAGCGTGATGGATCATTAGTGGTCTGGGGCTCAGATCTGGATGAATCTGTTCTCAACACGCTGACAAATGTCGCATCCCTCGAGGAAAACGGGGTAGCCCTACTGCCAGACGGGCGCCGATTTTCTGAGGCCAGCGGTGAAATTACGGGGCCGTTTTATTTGGCAAATGTACTCGATGTCCGAGAGAGCGTGGATGGGGCAACGCTTGCGCTACGAAACGACGGAACAATCGTAACGTGGGGTGACAATTCGCATGGAGAAGCCGAAGTCCCCGGCAATCTCCCGAAGATTATGCAAGTAGCACCCGCGCGCAACCACTCTGTAGTCCTCGATGAAAGTGGTGCCGTCCACGGCTGGGGCGACAATTCTCATGGGCAACTGGATTTCCCGTCCGATCGTGGTGAGGCCGTCTATATCAGCGCCAGTGGCGACCTCACACTTATCACTTACACCGATGGCACCGTGGTTCAACTTGGAGCCTACGCGGAAGGAATCCATCCTGTCCCAAGTGACCTCAAACCGGCCGTCAAAGCCGATACTGACGGCACCTACTGCCTCGCTTTACATCAGGATGGCACTTTAACCGCATGGGGGACTTCTCGTCGTCAACCGCCCGCCGATTTGACTGAAGTGCAGTATTCTGGGCTTATGGGAGGACAGGGCTGGGGCATGAATTCGCAAGGAAAACTTTATGGCTGGGTAGTCGAGGACGATCCGAATGAGTTCGAATTCGATTTCTCGATTGAAATCGAGCTTGAAGGAATTGGCGAAATTGCGGTGGGAGGTGAATGGCATACGCCTGCGATTGTCATCATCGATCAGGACGGCAATGCTACCGAAGCTTACATCCAAGACTACTACGGCTTCGTCCCTACCTATCAACTCCCTCCTATTCACCACGCCAGCCTCTCCTACGAGACCGCCTATCTCTTCTTTGATGCTGACAGTGACTCGGACTCTCTCCGAGACAACTGGGAAATGGCTTACTTCGGCGATCTCTCCCAAACCGCCGAAACTGACTTCGACGGCGACGGGCACAGTAACCGTTTCGAGCAGCTACTGGGGCTCGACCCGACGGAAGCCGACAGCCGCCTGCGCACGACGGTGGAGCAAGGCTACGTAGTCTTCGGGCCGATCTCGCCGGACGCCGGGCTGGATTACCAACTCGTCTCCAGCGACGCGTGGGGCGACTTCGTGTTG
>JAUTCQ010000013.1:0-32500 GCA_030673845.1 Verrucomicrobiota bacterium JB022 | reverse complement strand
TGACGAACCGAGGGCTGAAAGGGCAGGCGTGGAGCCGGGCTAGCGAACCATTTCGCGGACGCCGGAACCGTCCATCACCTTCTGCGGGACGTCGGCGGCGTCGTCCAGCTCATAGGTATAGCCTTCTTCGAAGGTGATATTGACGGTGGAGTCCTCTTCGGTGGGTGCACCTCCATCAACGTTTTCGTAGATGTTACCGCTAACCTCAAAGCGGCCCGATGGGTTTACATCATCAAACCAGTAGCCAATCGCCGAGCCCGCGTCCTTGAAATAGTTGTTTTCAATCAGGATCTGAGACTTGGTGCGGTGGTTGATGCCGCTGTCGATATTATCGTAGAAGTTATTGTAGATGTGCGCATAGCCGCCGCGATAGAGGGGCAGGCGGCTGCCCGAATTTTGCAACCAGTTGTGGTGCATGATCACTTTGCGGTCGGGGATAGCTTCGACCTCGTCATTGCTGCCTACCAGAATGGTCTTGTGGCTGTCGTAGAGGTGATTCCAAGACAGGATAACGAACTGGGCGTTGTTCTTGATGCTAATCAGCTCATCATACTTGTCTTTGTCCGGGTTGATCTCCAGCGATTCATTATAGAGGGTGCAGTGGTCGATCCAGACGTATGTCGCGTTGTTGACCGAGATGGCGTCGCGCGCGAGCACATAGCGCACCGTCAGATCCTGAATGATATAATTGGTACCTTGCAGCGTGATACCCAGACCATCGAACATCGCCTGATCGTTCACCCCAATGATCGAGATATTGGAGCGGTCGGTGCCGAGCGTGATCTCGCGGGCATCATCTCCACTGGCGATAACCCATTCGTCATAGGTAACTGTGCCGGCGATATTAATGATCGAGGGCTCTTCTGCTCCCTGGAGGCTGGTGTAGACGTTGTAGAGTTCCGTGGCGTTGTTTACGGTGTAGATATTCTCCGCCGGCGCGCCTTGGCCGCCCGTGATCTTTTCCTCCATGCCAGCAAAGCCAGTCACCACATCTTCCATGTAGAGGTAGATGTCTTTTACAGTGACGCTGCCTTGCCACGGCACGGTAATCTCGAGGTAGACTTCGTTGGCCGGGGTCGTCAGAGAGGTTTGCAGCACGATGTCGTCGACGACGTCGCCACCGGAGAGGCGGTGGTTGGTGCTCACATCACCATTGGCGTCTTTCAGACGCACGTAGAAGCCGCTGGTAGTGGCACTGAGATCAACATCCGCCAGCACATCTGCACCGATCTTGCCGCTCACGTCTCCAAGGGCGCTGAGGTCGAGCAGGCCTGTGCCACGTTGCATCGCGATGCGGACGTATTGATTCCCGCGGCTGGCAGCGTTGCGGAAGGTGATGCCGTCTTCGCCTTTTGTGGTGACAATATCTGGGTCTGTATCGACCATGTTCGGGATTTCCGCCGGGGAGATCCGGAGCGAATTGGCGTAGGTTTCTGCCACGGTGTCGGCCGTGAAATTGGCAGTGTTCTCTACATTGACTACGATGGGAGATACTTCCACGAAGGCGGAATTCCAGATGTAGACCCAGCCCTGATCTTGGCCCACGGCATTTTCATCGCGGTAGAACCAGGTCTTCAGGGCGTGCGAGTAGGCCCAGCTGCTGGTAGGAGTTTCCTCATAGATATCCCAACCCGAAAGGCTCGCGGAGTAGGCCCAGGCACCGTTGTCTTCGACGTAGCTCTGAGGCAAATAAACATATTCGCCAAGATTGCGTGGGTAGATCCAGTTCTGGTCGAGCAGGATGCCCGTCCAAACCCAGCCCAGGAAGCCCGGCTCGGTGAAGACCCATCGGGACGTGTCGGGAGTGTAGCCAGCCCAGGAATTTTGAGCCTGCGCCACGGAGGCGAGTGTAGTGAGTGCCAGGAGGGAGCAGATCGCTCCTCCGGAAAGTCGAGGGAGGGGGGACTTCATTCTGATATTATTTGGGGGGTGAAAGGAGAAAATCTAGATGGTATTTCATATGAAATAGATGTCGAGCTAAACAGCACTTTCATGATGAACGGTCGCTAGGGTGGTTGGGCCGTGGACGTGAGCCCGTACGGTTGGCCGGATGCGAAAAGATTAGCTTGCTTCGCGTGCGCGATTTCTACTAGCTTTTCCCTTTACCATGAGCGGACGCATTCAATCACTTTCGGGCAAACGCCGCCCCAAGAAAAAGGCCGCCGGCTCCAAGCCGAACGCCCACCGTCAACGTCAACTGGCTGCCCGCAAGCGCCAGTACCGCAGCAGCGCGCTTTTCGCGAAGCGCGAAGCGCTGAAGGAAGCGATGGCCGAGCGCGCCTCCCAGGTGTCGCCGACTGCCGACGCCCAGTAAGCGTTGCCGTTTTCGATTTGAAAAGCCCCGCCGGTTTCAGGACCTGCGGGGTTTTTTGTGCCTGCGAGGCCCGCATTTAGTGGCTTGGCGAAACCTGTGAGGCGCGTCATGGTTGACCCCGACATGGCGAAGTTGCTGGCCGATCAACGGGTGCTGGTCGTGGAAGACGAGCGTTTCTGGCGCGATGAATTGTGCGACTACCTGGAAGAGCAGGGCGCAGATGTGCTCCCGGTGGGGACGCTGCAGGAGGCCCGCACGGCGGCGGCCGATTGGGAGCCGGATTTCGCCTTGCTGGATGTTCATTTGCCCGACGGAAGTAGTCTTGAGCTGCTGAGAGACGAGGTTTTTGGCCCCACGACTGCAGTGGTGGTGATGACGGCTGAAGGGGGCGTGCAGCTGGCGGTGGAAGCCATGCGCCTGGGGGCCGCCGATTTTCTGGCCAAGCCGTTCGAGCCGGAAGCCTTGCCGCTGGTGTTGCGTCGGGCGCGCGACAACCGGCGGCGCGACCGGATCGAGCAGCACCAGCGCGAAGCGCAGAAGCAGTCGGTCGGCGGCATTTACTTTGGGCAGGCGCTGACCACCTTGCAGCACGAGTTGCAACGCATCCTGCAGGCCGAGCAGCGCTTGCGCCACCACCTGCCGCCGGTGTTGATCGAGGGCGAAACGGGCACCGGCAAGAGCACTCTGGCCCGGTGGCTGCACGAGCAGGGGCCGCGCGCCAGTCAACCGCTGGTGCAGGTCAACTGTGCGACCCTCCCAGATACGTTGGCAGAGTCGGAGCTTTTTGGGCACGAGAAGGGGGCGTTTACCGACGCCCGGGCCAATCGAATCGGCCTGTTTGAGGCGGCGCACGGGGGTACCCTGTTTCTCGATGAAATTTCGAGCCTCTCCCCTGCCGTGCAGGCCAAGGTGCTGACGGCGATCGAAGACCGCTCGATCCGGCGGGTGGGGGGCAATCGGAGCATCCCAGTCGATGTGAGGCTGGTGACGGCGAGCCTGCATGACCTGGGCGAGCTGGTGCATGAGGGGAAATTTCGCGAAGACCTGTTTCACCGCCTCAACCTCTTGCGGCTGCGCCTGCCTTCGCTGCGGGAGCGACGGGCCGATGTGCCGGCGCTGGCGGATCATCTGCTGGATGGGCTCAAGCGCCGCTATCGGCTGCCGGAGGTCAAGATATCCCCGCGCGGCTACCGTGAGCTGCAGGCGTATGCGTGGCCGGGCAACCTCCGCGAGCTGGGGCACGAGCTGGAGAGGGCGCTGATCTTCATCGAAGGCGACACGCTGAATTTCCCACACCTGGGGCAGGCGAGCCTGGGCGCGGAGCCGGAAGGGGAGGGGCTGCCCACCTTGCTCAACCCGTATTGGGCGTTCCCTGCCGAGGGCGAGTTTAACCTGGAGCAGGCGCTGCAGGAGCTGGGGATGGTGCTGATCCAGCAGGCGCTCGACCGGTGCGAGCAAAACGTTTCGGCGGCGGCGCGCTTGTTGGGGGTGCCGCGCGACTATGTGCGCTACCGGCTCAAGACCACGGGCGAGGGCGATGCGTAAATTTTCCCGGCTGCACTTGAGTGGTGGTTAAAACCGGGAACGATTTCCCAGCTCTGGGGCCTTTGGTCGCACAGGGCTGGCCGGCCTTGACCGCTGGTGTTGAAGCGCTTATGGATGAGAGCGCCGCGATGGCAATACTCCTGCAATGGTTCTGCCCATGAAGACGATGCGACTTTGTTTGCTGGGGTGGCTCGCTGCTACCGCCAGCCTGGGAGGGCAACCACCACCCGAGATGCCACCGCCTTTCTCCGGTGGCCCGCCCCCACGCGAAGGGCCGCCAGGGCATCGGAATCTCAAGGCGGTGCCCGACGATGCGCCGCCGGAGTTACGGGAGCTGTGGAAGGAAGTCCAGGCTGGCCGCGAGCGCCTGCGCGAGAGTCGTGAAGCGGCCTTGGCTGTTTTGCCGGCCGCGACGACGCGCCCTCAACGGCGCGACGCGCTCGCCCAGTGGTTCCGTGCCCACGCGCCGGAGCTGGCCCAACAGGAGCAGCTCGAATGGGAGCTGCAGGAGATGCAGGACCTCTATCGCGCAGCCAATCCACCCGAGGGCGAGGCCGTCTTTCCGCCCGAGGTGCAGGCCCAGGTGGATGAGCTGCGTCGGCTGGGGCGCGAGCTGTTGCTGACGCGGCGGCAGGCGCTCAATGCGCTGGGGCCCATGCCGTCGATCCGGGAGCGCGAGCAGGCGCTGGAGCGCTTTCGCACCGAGAATGCCGCCCGTATCGAGGAGGTGCGCCGTCTGACGGGCGACCTCAAGCACTGGTGGCGCACGCAGGGGCAGGCCTTGCAGGTGCCGCGGGGGATCGAGGCCCGTCGAGAAGCGTTTGCCGAAGAGGCGGCGCAGTGGCGGCAGGAGCGAAACCGGCTGCGCAAAGCCCTGGACGAGGCCGAGACCGACGAAGAGCGCGCGGCACTGATCGACGAGTTTCGCGAGTGGCAACGCTCGCGGGTGGACGAACTACGCGGGGGGTGGGGCGAGCATGGCGAACGGTAAACCGCATGTCGCTGCGCCGCGCTTCTGGTCGGTGGTATTGCCGCTGGGGCTGGCGCTGCTCACCGTCTACGGCGGGGTGCTCTTTGCGATTGGCTGGGAGATGCGTGCCGCCTTGCGCGAGAGCCTGATGGCGCGCGATGCGGAGCTGCTCCAGTCGGTCGCGGCACGCGAGCTTGAGCAGCAGCAGCCGATCCCCGGGTTGGGTTACGACTTCCTGAGCCTGGCGCTGGAGGTGAGTGAGCTGAAGGGCGTGGTGGGGGTCGCGCTTTATTCGCCCGAAGGCAGTATCGAGCAGACGGTGCCGCGCAGTCTGTATCCCTCGCCGCTGGAAGAGTCTGCCCGGCTTCAATTAGAGGAAGGCGGGGGCTACAGCCGCTTTCACCCAGGGCTGCGGCTCGATTCGATTTTTCGCGATGCCTCGATCCTCAATCCCGAGCAGGATACGCTGATGGAGGTGTGGGTGCTGCTGCGCGACCCGCAAACCGGCGAGGCGCTGCGGCTGTTGCAATACTGGCTCGATGCGGGCTCGCTGGCGGCCGATTTTGCCGCGCTCGACCAGCGTTTGCTGGCCCAGTACGGGCTCGCGTTTGGGCTCGGCGGTGTGCTGATTGTGGCGCTGGTCGCGGTCGGCTTTGCCCGGGTGCGCCGGTTGAACCTGGCCTTGGTCGAGCGCACGCACGAGCTGGAGCGCGTCAACGAAGAGCTGGTGCTGGCCGCCAAAACGTCAGCGCTCGGGACGATTTCCGCCCATCTGCTGCACGGGCTGAAAAACCCGTTGGCCGGCCTGCAACGGCACCTTGCGCGACAGCCGCAGCTGGAAGAGGCCAGCCGGGTGGCAGACCGGATGCAGCAAATGCTGCAGGAGACGACCCGGATGCTGCGCCAGCACCAGCGCGACTCGCAGCGGCGCTACTCGGTCAACGATTTGAGCGACCTCCTGCGCGACGCCGTCAAGGATCGGGCCGAGGAGGCGGGCGTGGTCCTCGAGGTCAGTGAGGCGCCGGAGGTAGAGCTGCCGATGAAGGACCTCAATCTTGTGGCGCTGATCCTGCAAAACCTGCTGACGAATGCCATCGAGGCGACGCCGCCCGGTCGGGAGGTGACGCTCCATTTCGACCACCGCCCCGAGCGGCTTTGCTGCCGGGTGATGGACGAGGGGCCGGGTCTCCCCGATGCGGTGCACGCGCACCTTTTCACCCCGGTTACGAGCACCAAGGAGGGCGGCACGGGGCTGGGGCTGGCCATTTCGCACTTGCTGGCCCGTCAGGTCGATGCCGAGCTGGTGCTGGAATTCACCGGGCCGCAGGGCACCACCTTCCGCCTCGATGTGCCGGTCGTTACCCCGCCGGCGGGGTGGGGGCGTCATTCGCCCGCCAACGCCTACGATTCTTGAGCCAGCAGCTCCCGGATCGCCTCGGCCATCTGCGCGCCGGAGCGGTTCACCTTCAGGATCTGACGGATTTCCTGCGTCTCGGGATCGTAAACCACCACGATCCCCGTAGGCAGTCGTTGAGCAAACAGCGCTTCGAGGCCCAGCTCGCGAGCCTTTTCCTGAGAGGCGGCCTGGGTGGCATCGCTCGTCAGGTCGAACTTGAGGAACGCGACGTCTGCCTCCTTCAGCTCGCTCTGAGCGGCCTCAAACGCGGGCTCCAGGCGTTTGCAGACGACGCACCAGTCGGCATGAATCTTGACCGCATAAAGCGCCGGTGCCGCATTGAGGGCGGTTGCGAACCAGCACAAGAGGGCGAGCAGGGGGGAGATCTTTTTCATGGCACCTACCATGCTGGACTGCGGGGCGAGTTGCGGCGATCTCTATTCGGCCCTGCTCTGTTGGGGGCTAGGCTAGTCGTCTTCGCGCAGGGTGCGCTCCAGGGCTTTCTTGCCTACGTCGTTCTCGTTGCGGATCACCTTCTGGCGGTCGCCCTTTTTGCTGGGCAGGCCCTTAGGCAGCACGAGCGAATCGTAGCTTTTGCCGTCTTGCAGAAAGAGGTGGGGCATGTCCTGGAAGTCTTCCTCGTCGTCGAAATCGACGAGGAAGTAGCGGCCTCGCTGGCAGGAGTCGTCCTTCTGGTGGTCGGAGTCGGAGCCGACGAGGATCTCGCCTTGCTGGCCACGTACCCACGCAAAATAGCGCTCTTCGTCGAGCACCAGGATCTGGTGGTCGTGCGTGGTGTTGAACAGTTCGTAGTCGCCTTGCTTTCGGATTTTCACGCTCATGCCCTTTCAAGGTGCTTAGCGCATGCCAGTTTGTGGGGGAGGAGGATATGCTTGCAGAGAGGGATGCGATGGCAGATTTTAACGGCATGTCCTTGGAGCAGATCCTTGCTGAAATTCGCCGATTGCCTGAGGCTGAGTTTGCCCAGGTTGCCCGCTCTGTCCATGCCCGCGAGGAAGAGGAGCTGGAGGGAGTATTGCGGCAACGGTCGGCCGATCTGAGTTCGGGCAAGGTTCAGGGCCGGACGCATGAAGAGGTTTTTGGTAACTTGAAGCGTCGGTTTTCGTGAAGATTCTCTACCACCCTGCCTTTGAGCGGGAGCTGACTTCGGCTGCGGAATGGCTGGAAGAGCACGAGGCAGGCTTGGGGCGTCGGCTGATCGAGGAGGTAGAGTCGGGCATCAGCCGGATATTACGACGCCCACAAAGCTTTCGCCGCGATCTCGGGGCACGGCGTTGTGCGGTCAATCGCTTCCGCTACCTCATCTACTTCGAATATGTGAAGGAGGAGTCGCTGGTGCGTGTTTTGGCCCTCGCGCATACTTCCCGCCAACCGGGGTATTGGCGGCGTCGGCTGCGGTAGCTCCGCGCCTCTCTGCGTCTTTGCGGGCGAACGTATCCCCGCCTTCTTCTCCTTTTCGCACAAAAAAGCCCCCGCCCGAGATGCTCGGGACGGGGGCTGAAAGGTGTCTCTGAATCAACTACGCGTGTGGCGTCGCCTTAGAGGGCGGCTTGGGCCGCAGCGAGGCGGGCCACCGGGACGCGGGGGGGCGAGCAGGAGACGTAGTTGAGGCCCACTTGGTGGAAGAACTTGATCGAGGCCGGGTCGCCACCGTGTTCACCGCAGATACCGAGCTTGATGTCGGGGCGGGTTTGGCGGCCCTTTTCGACGGCGATCTTCACCAGGCTGCCGACGCCGACTTGGTCGAGGCTGGCAAACGGGTTGCGGTCGAAGATTTCCAGGTTGCGGTAGTCTTCGAAGAACGAGCCCATGTCGTCGCGGCTGAGGCCGAGGGTGGTCTGGGTGAGGTCGTTCGTGCCGAAGCTGAAGAATTCCGCTTCCTTGGCGATTTCGTCGGCCGTGACGGCGCCGCGGGGCACTTCGATCATGGTGCCGAGCTTGTACTCGATCTTCACGCTCTTTTCCTTCATCACCTCGTCGGCGACGGAGCGGATGATCTTGGCCTGGTTGGCGAGCTCGTCCTTGAAACCGACGAGCGGGACCATCACTTCGGGGTTCACCTTGGTGCCGGCGGCGACCACTTCAGCGGCCGCTTCGAAGATCGCGCGGGCCTGCATTTCGGTGATTTCCGGGTAGGTGATGCCGAGGCGGCAGCCACGGTGGCCGAGCATCGGGTTCTCTTCGTGCAGGGCGGAGACGCGCTGCGCGATGACTTCCGTGGACACGCCGAGCTTGTCCGCCAGGTCGTGGCGGGTGGCGTCGTCGTGCGGGAGGAATTCGTGGAGGGGCGGGTCGAGCAGGCGGA
Source organism: Verrucomicrobiota bacterium JB022 (assembly GCA_030673845.1). Taxonomy (NCBI): domain Bacteria; kingdom Pseudomonadati; phylum Verrucomicrobiota; species Verrucomicrobiota bacterium JB022. Next base: position 23,949 of record JAUTCQ010000013.1, on the reverse strand, counting down.
TGGTAACGGGGAGGCCGTCCATCGCCTGGAAGAGGCCGACGAAGTCTTCGCGCTGGTAGGGGAGGAGCTTGGCCAGGGCGGCACGACGCTCTTCCTCGTCACCGGCGAGGATCATCTTGCGCATGAAGGTGATGCGGTCGCCTTCGAAGAACATGTGCTCGGTGCGGCAGAGGCCGATGCCTTGGGCGCCGAACTGCACGGCTTCGCGGGCCATCGCCGGGGTGTCGGCGTTGGTGCGGATGCCGAGCGTGCGGGTTTCGTCGGCCCAGCCCATGACGGTGGCGAAGAGGTCGTAGGCGTGGCTTTCTTCCGCCTTCATCTCGCCGGAGAGCACGCGGCGCACTTCGGAGGGGATCGTTTCGATCAGGCCCTGGAAGATTTCGCCGGTGGTGCCGTCGATGGAGATGTAGTCGCCTTCCTTCATCGTCACGCCGCCCGAGGTCAGGGTCTTCTTGGCGTAGTCGATCTTCACGTCGGTCGCACCGCACACGCACACCTTGCCCAGCTGGCGGGCGACGAGAGCGGCGTGGGAGGAGACGCCACCGCGCGAGGTGAGGATACCTTGCGAGGCGAGCATGCCCTTCAGGTCTTCCGGGCTGGTCTCGTTGCGGCAGAGCACGACCTTGCGGCCGGCGGCGGCTTCACGAGCAGCGGTGGTGGAAGAGAAGACGATGTGGCCGGAGGCGGCGCCGGGGCCGGCGGGCAGGCCGGTACCGATGACCTTGGCTTCCTTCTGCTTGGCCGGGTCGAAGACGGGCACGAGCAGGGTGTCGATGGACTCGGCCGGGATCTTCTTGATCGCGGTCTTCTTGTCCATCAGGCCTTCGTTGAACATTTCGACGGCGATGCGGACGGCGGCGAGGCCGGTGCGCTTGCCGTTACGGGTTTGCAGCATGTAGAGCTTGCCCGCTTCAACGGTAAATTCGACGTCCTGCATGTCGCGGAAGTGGTCTTCCAGCTTGGCGCGGACTTCCATCAGCTCGTCGTAGCTCTTGGGCATTTCTTCCTTGAGCTCGCTGATGGTCTTGGGGGTGCGCACGCCGGCGACGACGTCTTCGCCCTGGGCGTTGATCAGGTACTCACCGTAGAACACCTTTTCGCCATTGGCGGGGTCGCGGGTGAAGGCCACGCCGGTGGCGCAGTCGTCGCCCATATTGCCGAACACCATGGCTTGCACGTTGACGGCGGTGCCCCAGGCGGCGGGGATGTTGTACTTTTGGCGGTAGACGTTGGCGCGCTCGTTTTGCCACGAGTTGAACACGGCGCCGACCGCACCCCAGAGTTGCTTCCACGGCTCTTGCGGGAAGGCAGCACCGGTGCGCTCCTTGATGAGCTGCTGGAAGCGGTTGATGAGCTCCTTGAGCTGGTCGACGGAAAGTTCGTGGTCGTAGTGGACGCCCACTTCTTCCTTCAGGCCTTCGAGCACGTGGTCGAAGGGCTCCGGATCGGTGTCGGTCGCGGGCTGAACGCCCATGACGACGTCACCATACATGGCGACGAAGCGGCGGTAGCAGTCGTAGGCGAAGCGCTCGTTGCCGCTCTTCTTGGCGAGGGCGCTCACGGTCTGGTCGTTCAGACCGAGGTTGAGGATGGTGTCCATCATACCCGGCATCGACTCACGGGCGCCGGAGCGCACGGAGAACAGGAGCGGGTTTTCGGTGTCGCCAAACTTCTTCTCGGTTTCCTGCTCGACTTGGGCCACGGCCTGGCGCACTTGGGCTTCAAGCTCGGTCGGGTAGCTCTTCCCGTGGTCGTAGTAGTAGGTGCAGACGTCGGTCGTGATCGTGAACCCGGGAGGCACCGGCAGGCCGATGCTGGCCATTTCGGCCAGGTTCGCGCCCTTACCCCCGAGGAGTTCGCGCATTTTCGCGTTACCGTCCGTCACCTTACCAAAGGCGTAGACGTACTTGTTCGCGTCGCTTGACGCAGGCTGATTTTGGCTGGAGTTAGCAGGCATGCTAGCTACGGTTGAGGTTTGGAGAACAAATCAAAGAGGTTTTTCGAATTAAGCGATAAGCCGAAAGTCGGAGCCTTGAAGGTTGTCACTGCCCTGTCAACGACAGGGATCACCGTTTTTACGGGTCAATAGTCAAACATGGACGCCCGCCCCCCTCATTCCCACCACGACGATAGCGACGAGACTTCACCCACCGGGGAAGTCTGGGCCGAGCCTGAAGCCTCCGAGCCCGGGGCCATGGGTTTTCTGGACCATCTGGAAGACCTGCGCTGGGCGATTGTAAAATCGCTGGGCGCTTTTCTGGTCGGGACAGTACTCGTCACCATTTTTCTCACCAATTTTGCCCGACTGCTGATGTGGCCCTACAATTTTGCCATCAGCGGGCGGGCGGAGACGGCCACGATGGAGGGGCTGATCATGACGTCTTTCATGGGCGTCTTTTCGGTCGTTTTCAACCTGCTGATGGTCGGTGGCGTCGCGCTTGGCGGGCCGTTCGTGCTCTATTTCTTCGGGAGCTTCATCTCGCCAGGGCTGACGAATCACGAGAAGCGGTTGCTGATCCCTGGGGGCGTGCTCGGCTTTATCCTTTTCCTTCTGGGCGCGTGTTTCAGCTTTTTCCTCGTGGTGCCGATGATGCTGCGGGCCTCCGTCTTTTTCAACGACTTGCTGGGCTTTACGCTGCTGATCACGGCCGACAATTATTATTCGCTGCTGACCTGGAGCGTGATGGGTATCGGCTTGTCGTTCGAGTTCCCTTTGCTGCTGCTGCTGCTTGTCTACCTGGGCGTGCTCGACGTGCAGCGCCTGAAGGATTGGCGGCACTACAGCTTTGTGGTCTTCCTCGTCGTGGCGGCGCTGGTGACTCCGGGCGGCGACCCGATTTCGCTGATGCTGCTGGCGCTGCCCATGTATCTGCTCTACGAGCTGGCCATCCTGCTCAGCCGCCCTGTCATCCGCATGCGCGAGCGCGCCCGCGCCGAAGCCGAAGCGATGCTGGACGAGTAAGTGGGGGCTTGGCATTTGGCATCGGCCACGGATTTTCACGGATCAAAACACGGACAGGATTTTACTCTTGTCCGTGTTTCATCAGTGGCCCATTAGCTGCAGACACAAAAAAGGAGCGCCCGGTGTGGGGTGCTCCTCTTTGCGAAAGTGGTTTGCGGGCGGTTTAGGCCTTGGCCTTGCGGGCCTTCTTGATCTGGCGGCGTTCGGCCATGAGCACGGAGAGCATCATGCTGGCAAAGAAGAAGACGCCGGCGAGGGGCATGGCGGCATAGGCGCCCCAGATCATGCGCCAGGTGGGGCTGGCGTCCGGCACGTGGCCGGAGAGGATGAACGTGAAGCACACGAAGAAGATCACGGACAACAGGGCGGTGATCGCCAAGGTCTTTTTGCCAACGTATTCGTAGAAATGGTGCTCCATCATCAGCATAGTGCTTTTATCTCTGTCCGGTTCTGGCGCGGTGTCTATAAAAAAGTACGGGTTTTAGCGGGTTGGGGAGCAATGCGTCGCTCATTTGCGAGTCGGTACGAGCTGTGCTAGAGGTAGGGTGCCATGAAGTTCTGGCACGCTTTGTCCCTGTTTGGAGTCGCTGCTCTCGGCTATTTGCTGATGGCGAGCCCTGCCTATGCCTTCAAGCCCGTCAGCGCTCAGGAGCTGAACGAGCGTCAGATTGCAATCGGAGGCTACGACCCGGTCGCGTATTTCAAGGAAGGGGCGGCGGTCAAGGGCAGCCCCTTGTTGACTTACCAATGGCTGGGGGCCACCTGGTATTTCCGTACCCATGAGTATCGGCGCCTGTTCATGGCCGACCCGACGCGCTATGCCCCGGCCTACGGTGGGTATTGCGCCTTCTGCATGCAGGCGGAGCGGGAGGTACAATCGGCGGGAGACCCGACGGTGTTCCTGGTGCGCAACGGTCGCCTCTACTTGCTGCAAGACGAGGAGACGAAGGCCCTTTGGGAGGCGTCGCCCGATGTCTACATTGCCCAGGCGGACGCGCGCTACGAGGAGCTGCTGCGCCAGTATCGCGAGATTGTAGGGGGCGAGGGGGCCGATAGCCGCCGCAGTGCGGTTGCGACAACCTTGGCTGCCGATTAGTTATCTACCATGCTTTTCTGGATCGTCTCAGGCATCATCTTGTTTCTGGCCCTGCTTGCCTGGCTGGTGGGGCTGCGCTTTGCGGCCACTTTCAAGCGCGAGCGGGCGAAGGCGCTCGAATCTTTGGCCGAGCTGCCCGACGAGGCGCTGGGCCGCATGTTGCTGGAGGAGCCGATGAAGGGGCGCCTGGGGGCGATCCGGGTGGACGCGGCCTGTGCCGAAGTGGCGCGCCGTGCGCCAAATAATCGCAAGATGTGGCAGGTGCTCGAACAGGTGGCGCAAGATCGGCGGAGCCTCAAGGGGCGCCTCGCGCAGGCTTACATGAATTCGCTGCGCCGGCAGGGGCTCTGATGAAGAGAAGCTTCGGCTGGTTGAGGGGCCGGTAAACTGTTAACCCTGCTCGTGGGGCTGCCGCAGCCTTCGGGCTTGTCTTACGGCAGCGTGGCGGTCAAACATCAGGTTGGTAAACCCCTCCACCCCTAACCGATCTCCCCTTTCATGCTAGCCGTAGTATCGTTTTTCCTGTTCACCGGCCTGGTGGCTTTCTTGACGTGGTTCATCACGCGTCGGGATGAAAAGAACACCAGCGTGGGCTACTTCCTCGCGGGCCGCTCCCTGACTTTCCCCTTGATCGCGGCTTCGATGCTGCTGACCAACCTCTCGACCGAGCAGATGGTCGGTCTCAACGGCTCGGCGTTTACGGACGGCCTGGCGGTGATGGTGTGGGAGGTGTTGGCGGTGATCGCGCTGATCGCGATGGCGCTGTTCTTCCTGCCCAAGTTTTTGCGGCTGGGGGTGGCGACGGTGCCGCAATACCTGCACCTGCGCTTCGACCGGCAGACGGAGCTGATCACCAACCTGATCTTCCTCATTGCCTACGCGCTGATCCTCATCCCGATCATCCTTTACACGGGCGCGACGGGGCTCATCGGCATCCTCAATCTGGAGCAGGTGCTGGGCGCCGATTCGTTCCAGACGGCGTTGTGGACGATCGTCGTGGCGGTGGGCATCGTGGGCTCGGTCTACGCGCTGCTCGGCGGCACGCGGGTGATGGCCGTGGCCGACTTCATGAACGGCATCCTGCTGCTCACGGGCGGCTTGATGATCATTTTCTTCGGCCTCAATGCGGTGGCGGGCGATCAGGGCGGCATCCTGGAGGGTTGGCAAATCCTGCGCACGGAGGTGCCGGAGAAGTTCAACTCCATCGGCGGTAACGATACTTCCGTGCCGTTCTCGACCGTCTTCTCGGGCATCTTGCTGCTCAACCTCTTTTACTGGTGCACCAACCAGCAGATCATCCAGCGCACCTTTGGCGCGAGCAGCCTGGCAGAGGGCCAGAAGGGCGTGTTGCTGACGGGCTTGCTGAAGCTCATCGGGCCGCTCTATCTCGTGTTGCCGGGCATCGTGGCCTTTTACCTGTTCCGCGATCAGGATATGAAGGCCGACCACGCCTACGGCTCGCTGGTCAGCCTGGTGCTGCCGCCTTACCTGTCCGGCTTCTTTGCTGCGGCGATGTTTGGCGCGATCATGAGCAGCTTCAACGCTGCGCTCAACAGCTCCACCACGCTGTTTTCGCTCGGCCTCTACCAGACCAAGATCCGCCCGAATGCGACCGACCGCGAGGTGGTGCGTGCCGGCCGGATCTTCGGCGTGATCGTGGCCGTGTTGGGCATTCTGGTGGCGCCGCTGCTGGCCCAGACGCAGAGCATCTTTGCCTACCTGCAGAAGATGAACGGCATGTATTTCATCCCGATCTTCTCGGTGGTGCTCTTTGGCATGCTCAACAAGCGCGTGCCTCCGCTGGCGGCGAAGGTGGCGCTGATCCTGGGCTTTGTGACGATCGCAGTCGGCTACTTCGTGCCGCCGTTCAGCGGCTGGGTCACGGCGATCCACGAGTTCCACTTCCTCGGCCTCGTCTTTGTGCTGCTGCTGGCCGTGATGGGCGTGATCCTGCTCGTGAAGCCACAGGAGAAGCCGTTTGATGGCGAGAGCACGCCGGAAGCGGTCGACATGACGCCGTGGAAGCTCGCCCCGATTGCGGCTGCCATCCTCTTCGTCATCATCATCGGCATCTACTGGTACTTCGCCGACTTTGGCGCGGCCTTCGGCAACTGAGGCTGATCCGTTCTTTATTGGGTAGACCTTGCCGGAGTGGCACCCCTCCAGGGTGCAGACTCTGGTTCGGTCCTATCCGGTGGTGTCGGACTCAAAGCGTCCTCAACCACCGGCTCAGGGATGGCATCCCTTCGGGATGCTGGATCATCCTGCAAGCCAGAGGCTTGCCACCTCTTAGCGCGGGGTTGAGGTCCGCGGTAGCGGACCGACACCCCGGGTTTATCTCAGCCCTGGGATGCACCCCGGAGGGGTGCTACTGAGGTGTTCATCCGTGTCCAGGCTGATTGAATGGGCTCCGTCATTACTCGCGCAAGCGACTCCAGTCGGTTCTTTTACTCAAGCGTCGCACGTCTCCGGGCGGCGGCGCTTTTTTGTCGGAGGATTATGGATGCCTCACGCAAAGGCGCCAAGCCGCAGAGAGTTATTTCGTAATTCTCCTCCTGCTGTTCCGCGTTTTCAGGGGTGATAAACCGCTATAGCTGCCTTGGCGGCTCTGCGGCTTGGCGTGAGCAGAGTCTATGCTCCCTTGCCGCGCCGGGCTCCGGCGAAGAGGAACTGCTGGGCGAGGCCAGCGGCGGGGCCGAAGTGGACGCGGCCAAAGTGGGCGATCTGCTCGGGTTTCCAGCCGTCGAGGCGGTAGTGGGCGGCCATGGTCTGCAGGATCCAGGTGTCGACGGGGAAGGCTTCGTAGCGCTGGCCGCCAAAGAGCAGCACGCAGTCGGCGACTTTGGGGCCGACGCCGGGCAGCGCGAGCAGGTGGGCGTGCGCGGCGGGGTAGGGCAGCGTTTCGACCGCTTCCAGATAGCCGGGGTGCTCTTGCAGAAAGAGGGCGGTGAGGTGCAGGTTTTTGGCGCGGTAACCGATGCCGGTGGCGCGCAGGGCCGCTTCGTCTACCGTGGCCAGCTCGGCCCAAGTGGGGAGGGCGTGGCAGCCGTGCCCGAGGTCGCGCCCGAATTGCCGGGCGATGGCGTCGAGGCCCAGTTTGATCTGTGGGATGCGCTTGGTGGCGCTGCACTGGAAGCCGAGCAGGGCTTCACCCAGAGGTTGACGCAGGAGGCGGAGGCCGGGCCAGCGGGCTTTGGCAGCGGCCAGTACGGGGTCGCTCCGCCACGGGAGGGCGTCGGCCATGGCGGCGAAGTCGACGTCGAGGGCCAGATATGAGGCGATGTCGGCGGCGGTGGTGGCGGGCGTCAGGGCGCGCCACTCAACTTTGGCGGCGGGGTCGAGGCGCAGCTCGACGGCGTGCTGGCTCCAGATGCCGCGCCAGGCGTGGCCGTCGGGCAAGCGGTTCCAGCGGAAGGCTTGGCCGCCATCGAGCGTTTCCGCCCACACGGCGGGCTCAAAGGCGGGGGATTGGGGGAGAGGCTGCCAGTCGGGCATGCCTGCAGTCTACTCCATCTCCCAGAGAAAGCTCTGGTAGTGGTCGAGTTCCTGGCCGTCGGGGCCCACGAGGCTCACGCGGAAGGCGAGGGGCAGCGCTTCGGAGTCTGGCCAGGTGTCGCCGGTCAGCCCGAGGTAGACGGTGTGGTGCGCGGTGTTGGTGGCGGGCAGCGGGTAGAGCTGCTCCAGCGCGTCGGGTAGGTCGGGGCGGATGTATTGCACGCGGAACTGGCTGCCGGCGGGCAGGTTGTCCGCCTCGTCCGACAGTTCGAGCGTGAAGTAGAGGCCGCCGCGCGTGGCGGGGTCGCTGCGCAGGAGCACGCGATTGCCGGTGCTTTCGTGGCCGGTGAAATACTCGGTCAGCCGCTTGAAGTGGGCGGCGTCGAGGCGACGCACCGACACTTCTTCGATCTCGACCTGCCCGAATATGGGCTGGGCGAGGGCAAAGAAAAAGCCCGCCAGGCAGGGGAGCTGCCAATGTCGGGCGTTGCGGCGCAAAAGGCTCATGCTCCTGCAGGGAAGCGGCTTAGGCTTTCTTGGCGCGGGCAGTGCGCTTGGCCTGGATCGCCTCCTTTTGGCGCTCCTTACGGCGGTTCAAGTAGGCATTGCGGCGTTTACGCTTCACACGAGCACGGAGTTGTTGTCCCATAAAATCTGCTAAAGAAAAGTTCGTTCAGTAATTGAAAACGCGTAAACAAGCCAATTTGGCGGCCGGAGTCAAGGCCGGAGGGCAACGGAAACGAAAGCAGATTCTCTCACCAAGTTCACTCAGGCACAAAGATGGGGAAGGCAGAAACCAGGTCTTATTTGCCACAGCCTCTGATCTTGGTGTCTTGGCGCTCTTTGTGAGAGCCTCTTCTGCTTTCCTACCGTTCCAGTTCGGCGGAGATGATGATTTCGCCGGCGAGGCAGCGGCGGATGGCTTCGCCGACTTCGAGGGGGTTGCCTTTGAGGATGTAGCCCATGGCCCCGGCGGCGATGGCTTGCTCGGCGTGGCTGCGCTCATTGTGGCCGGAGAGCATGATGCACTTTACCTCGGGCAGCTCCTGCTTGATCGCCCGGACGAACTCCACGCCGCTCATGCGGGGCAGCGAGAGGTCGACCATGATGATGTCGGGCTTCACCTCTGGCACGAGCACGAGCGCGTCTTCGGCCGAGCGGGCGCTGCCGACAAACTCGAAGTCGTCCTGCATGTCGAGGAAGACCCCGAGCAGTTTGCGCAGGTTGTCGTGGTCTTCGATGACAAAGATCTGGGGAGCGCGAGTCGGGGTGGAATCGCTTGGCGTGTTGCTCATGCTGGTGTTCAGGTGGAGGCCTCCAAGGGCAGTTGCACAGTTATGCGGCACCCATCTCCCGGTCGGGACTGAATGTCAAGCGTGCCCCCAAAAAGCTGGAGGCGCTCTTGCACGGACGAAAGGCCGAAGCCGGAGGGCTTTTCCTGGCTTTGCCCCGGATCGAACCCATCGCCGTCATCGGAGATGAGGATCTGCAAGTGGTAGTCGGTGGTGAAAAGGGTCACTTTGGCTTCGTGCGTCTGCGCGTGCTTCACGACGTTGAAGAGCAGTTCGCGCACGATCTGGAAGAGCAGTACCTGTACCTCACGCTGTAAGGCGGGGAATTCGGGGTGTGGCTTCAGCTGTACCGTAAGGTTGTGCTCTTCGCGCATGCGGGCGGCGAGCCAGCGCAGCACTTCGGGAAAGCCTTCGGTATCAAGGATGGGCGGGCTGAGGTCGATCGTGAGGTTGCGCGTCATGTCGATCGTCAGCTGCAGGTCGCGGGTCAGCTCGTCGGCCTCTTCTTCCGGCAACTGGTGCTTGAGCTGCAGGATGTGGAAGCGCATCTGCACGCTGGCGAGCATTTGCTGGAGGTCGTCGTGCAGGATGTGGGCGATGCGGGTGCGTTCCTGTTGCTCGGCCAGGGCGAGGTTGGAGGCGAGCTGGCGGACGGTCTGGGTGGCTTGTTCGATGCGGTCCTCCAGGGTGGAGGTGAGCTGCCGCAGGTCTTGCTCGCTGGCGCGCAAGCGTTCTTCGGTCTCCTTTTGCTGGGAGATCTCGACGAGGGTGATGACGACGCCTTCGATGCGGTCTTCGGCGCTGCGGTAGGGCAGGATGCGCATCAGGTACCAGTTTTTTTGCTCGTCCTGCACTTCGCGCTGGATGGGCTGCAGGGTGCGCAAGACTTCGCGGGCGTCGCCCTCTACGCGGTCGTAGCCGAGGCGGTGGGTAAAGTCTCCCAGCGGGCGTCCGCGGTCGGTGGGGCGGACGGAGAAGAGCTGGCCGACCTGGGGGGTGTAGCGCAGGATGCGTAACTGGCGGTCGAGGAAGAGCGTGGCGATCTCGGTCGAGGCGAAGAGGTTTTGCAGATCGTTCGTCAGCGTGGAGAGTTCTTCGACCTTGTGGCGGTTCTCCTGGTTGACGGTAACGAGCTCTTCGTTCATCGACTGGAGCTCTTCCTTGCTCGTTTCCAGCTCTTCGAGGGTGGAGCGCAGCTCTTCGTTGGCCGATTGGAGTTCTTCGTTGGAGGCGCGCATCTCCTCCTGGGTGGTCTCGTATTCTTCGATCACCATCTGCAGGCGGCGCTGGGTCAGCTCCAGCTCACTGGCCAGCTCGCGGCTGTTTTCGCTGCCGTTGCCTTGGGTGGTGGGGAAGACGGCGGGGTGATCGCCTTTTACCTCGTCGAAGAAGACGAGGAGGTAGCCTTCCATCTCGGCCTCGCCGGAGGATTCGACGCGGATGACGATCCTGCGGGTGCCTTTGATCCCGTCGTGCAGCTCGATGGGCTTGCTGGAGGTGGTGGCGGCGCCTTGCTCGACGGCGTAGATGGCGGAGCGCAGCTCCACGCGCATCTCGTCGCGCACGCGTTTGAAGATGTTGTTGGTGGGCGCGCCGCCGGGCTGGATCATGAACTGGCCGGCGCGGGCGGAGTAGTGGACGATGTTGTGATCGTGGTTGATCAGCACGCTGGGCGGGCCGAAGAGCTCCACCATGCGCTGGTGCAGGTTGCCGTAGGAGTAGCTGGCCTCGGGCACGCGGGAGGGCGCTACGGGGCGCTCCTGGCGGTGCTCGAAGTTGGTGATCGGCATGCGCGGCTCGATCGTGCAGTTGTTGCGCCGCACAAACACCTTGTGCTCCTTGTCCGCACAGCGGAAGAGCTCCACGTTGTCGACCGATTCGGAGGCCCCGAGCAGGAGGTGACCGTCGGGCTTCAGGGCGTAGTGAAACAGCTCGATGATATCTTGCTGCACGTCGCGCTGCAGGTAGATCAGCAGGTTGCGGCAGGTGATGAGGTCGAGCTTGGAGAAGGGGGGATCGCGCAGGAGGTTGTGCGGGGCGAAGATGATCAGCTCGCGTACTTCTTTGCGCACTTGATAGCCGCCGCGCTCCTTGATGAAGAAGCGGCGGAGGCGCTCGGGCGGGACGTCGCCTTCGATCGACTCGGAGTAAAAGCCTTCGCGGGCGCGGTTGAGGGCTTCGTGGTGGAGGTCGCTGGCGAAGATCTGGATCTCGGGGCGCACGTCGAGCTCGGAACAGGCTTCGAGCAGGAGGATGGCGAGCGAGTAGGCTTCTTCACCGGTGGCGCAGCCGACGGACCAGAGGCGGATCTTGTTGTTGTCGCGGTCGAGCTTTTCGAAGAGCTGGGGGACGACTTCGCGCTCTAGGTGGTCGAAAACGCTGCGGTCGCGGAAGAAGTTGGTGACCGTGATCAACATGTCGTCCGCCAGGTCGCGGACTTCGTCGGGCTCGGCGCGGAGGATCTGCAGGTAGGCCTCGAGGTCCTGAATATAGCGTAGCTGCATGCGCCGGCGGATGCGGCGGACGATGGTCGAGGGCTTGTAGCGGGTAAAGTCGTGCCCGCATTGCACGCGGATCTGGGCGAGGATCTTCTGCAGCATGCGCTGGGCGGCGGCGGAGACTTCAGCCACGTCGTCGGGCAGGCGGATCTGGGCCTGGATGTCGCGGATCTGGAGCAGATTCTCCGGCATCTTGTCGAGTAGCAGGACGCGGTCGACGACGCCGTGGGCGATTGCGCTTTGGGGCATGGCGCTGTGCTCGGCCTGGGCGGGGTCTTGGGCGATGCAGATGCCGCCGCGCTCGCGGATGTAGCCGAGGCCGATGGTGCCGTCGCTGCCGGTGCCGGAGAGGATGATGCCGACGGCCTTGTGCTGGTGCGTGTTGCTGAGGGTGCGGAAAAAGTGGTCGATCGGCGCCCGGTCGCGCCGTTGCTCTTCGAGGGGCTCCAGCCGCAGGTGCGAGTCGATCGACGCGAGGTTGCGGTTGGGCGGGATGACGTAGACGCAGTTCGCGATCAGCTCCACGTCTTCGGTCACTTGCCGCACGCTCATCTCCGTCTCGCGCTGGAGGATGTCGGCGAGGGCGCTCGGGTGCTCGGGCGAGAGGTGCACGACGATGACGTAGGCCATGCCCGAATCGGCAGGGGTGCCTCTCAAGAGCTGCTGCAGGGCGGCCAATCCGCCGGCGGATGCTCCAATGCCCACTACGGTGAAGCCGGGGGCCCAGTCGGAGCGGCCCGACGCCTTATCGGGATCAAATGGAGTAAGCGAAGACACGGGCCCCAAGATAAGGTAATTTAGGCCTCATGCAATGGCCTTTATCGGTTATTACCCCGAATGAGCTTCGTTAGTTATGTGAGTAAGGCCAACCGCTTACCTTTTGATACGAACGTTTATCCAAAAAATCGACCGCTTGTGGGCAAAGCGCAATATTCTGGCTAGGCTCTCGCGCAGAAGGCCTGCTTGCTGCGCTAATAGTGGGCGGTGACGCTGCGGGCATTGAGCTTTTCGTAGAGGTCGCGAGGCAGCTCTTGCAGGAAGCGGCTGGGCTCGAGGCGGAGGGAGCCGCCGCCGCGCCCGGCGTTGATCATGGGGTAGCAGAGGTAGAGCTCGTCCTTGGCGCGGGTCACGGCCACGTAAAAGAGGCGGCGCTCTTCCTCCATGTCGCCCGTTTCGATCGTGCGGCGGCTGGGGAACTGTTCTTCCGCCACGCCGATGACAAACACGACGGGGAATTCAAGCCCTTTGGACTGGTGGATCGTGGTCATGCGTACGGTGTCGTCGCTCAGCTCCACGCCCCGGTTGGTGGTCTCGGAGTTGAGCAGCACGAGTTGCGAGAGCAGGTCTTCGAGGGTCTCGAAGCGGGCGGCGAACTCCACCAGGCCTTGCAGGTCGTCTTCGCGCTCGCGGTAGTTGGCGTAGAGGTTGCGCATGTGGTCGACGTACCAGCCTTCGATCGCCAGCTCGATCAGGCGCACGGGCTTGACGAGGGTGGCGGGCTGTTGCATGGCCGCCTCCAGCTCGCGCAGGGTGGCGACGAGCGAGACAAAGGTGTCGCGGGAGACGTCGGGCACTTTGGCCACCACGGTTTCGTCGGCCATAGCCTGGATCAGGCTTTCGCTCTGGCGGGGGGCGGCGGCTTCGAAGAGCGAGCCTTGGTCGGCCTGGTGGGTCTTCGCCTGGGCCTCCACGACCTTTTGCGCGGCCTTGAGGATCTTGTTGACGGTGACGGGGCCGACTTTTTCCAGCAGGCAGAGCAGGCGCTCCCACGCTTGCAGATTGGTGGGATTGCTGACGACGATGAGCTGCGAGACGAAGTCGCGGATGTGGGCTTGCTCGAAGAAGCGGACGCCGCTGGTGATGACGAAGGGGATGCCGCGGCGGGAGAATTCGAGCTGCAGGTCGAGCGCCTGGTAGTGCGAGCGGTAGAGGATCGCGATGTCGCCCAGCTTGCACTCGCCGTCGCGGAAGAGGGCTTCGATGCGTTTGATGATGAACTGCGCCTGCATCTTGGAGTCGATGGCGGGCACGATAAAGGGCAGGAGGCCGGGCTCGCGGGCGGCCACGAGTTCCTTTTCGTAGCCGGCGGCGGCTGGCTGGGCGCGCAGCACGCTGTTGGCGAGGGCGAGGATCTCGGGCGTGCTGCGGTAGTTGCGCACGATCTTGTAGATCTGGGTGCCGGGGTGGCGGTCGGGGAAGTCGCGGATGTTTTCGAAGTTGGCACCGCGCCAGGTGTAGATGCACTGCGCGTCGTCGCCCACGGCCATGATGTTGTGGCGCTCGCCCGCCAGCAGGTCCACGATCTCGCTCTGGATCGTGTTGGTGTCCTGGTATTCGTCGACGAGGATGTGGGTAAAGCGTTGCTGGAGGCGGGCGCGGATTTCTTCGTGATCGCGCAGCAGGTCGCGGGTGAAGACGAGCAGGTCGTCGTAGTCCATCACGTTTTGCTGCTGTTTGGCCTGCTGATAGGCGGCGGCAAACTGCAGGATCTTGCCCACTTGCTCCTCTTCTTCCCAGGGCATGCGCTCGCCGATCAGCTCGCGCAAGCTCATACTGGTGTTACGGGAAAAGCTGATCAGGTCGCCGATGACGCTGGGCTTGGGGTTGTCCTTGTTGCGCAGCCAACGGCTGTCGATGTTCTTGATCAGGTTCTTCAGCAGGCTGTCAGCGTCGTCGGCGTCGAGGATGGAGTAATTGGGCTGCATGCCGACGGCCTCGGCGTGCTGGCGCAGGAGGCGACCGCCGATGCTGTGGAAGGTACCCGTCCAGTAGGGGCGCTTGTGTTCGCCGGTCAGCTCGGTCACGCGGTCGAGCATCTCGCGCGCGGCCTTGTTGGTAAAGGTGAGCAGCATGAGGCTGCCGGGGTGGATGCCGCGTTCGAGCAGCAGGTAGGCCACGCGATAGGTCAGGGTGCGCGTCTTGCCCGAGCCGGCGCCGGCGAGCACGAGGGCAGGGCCGTCGGGGGCCGTCACGGCGGCGTATTGCTCTTCGTTCAGCTGCGCCTCAAAGTCGATGGGCGAGTAGTCATCCCAGTCCATCGGCCAAGAGAAGCGTACCCCCGCCTACGGTGCAAGCGCGGAGGCGGGATGGGCGAAGCAGTCTGTTTTTTAGCCGCAGATGGACGCAGATTTACGCGGATAGGATTCCGGGGTCCGAAACTTTATGGGCGCATGCGCGCGGAAAGGCATCAGGACGTGTGTTTCGAGTGGGGTTACTTGCCCACCTTATTTTCGGAATGCCACTGGATCACCAAGTCCGTAACGAATAGAAAAGACCCAAAGGCGGCCAAACCCATTTTGTATGACAGCGGCAAGACTGACGAGAGCCAGGGCTGAAGTAGAAAACCGACCCCACAAACATATAGAAACAGCGCAGTCAACCGTGCCATTTTGTTATCCTATCTGCAAAAATCTGCGTCCATCTGCGGCTGAAATAACCCCTCTACTCCACCGGCTGCTCTTCGACTCCGAGGCGGAAGCGGTCGAGCATGGAGAGCAGTTCGTGGCGGCGGACGGGTTTGGTGAGGTAGGCGTCCATGCCGGCTTCCATGCCGGCTTCGACGTCTTCGCGCATGGCTTGGGCAGAGAGGCCGACGATGGGGCGGGGGGTGCGGTTGCGGGCCTGCTCGCGCTCACGGTAGAGGCGGGTGAATTCGAGGCCGTCGACGCCGGGCAGGCGCACGTCGACGAGGAGCAGGTCGAAGGGCTCGGCTTCGAGCAGGGGCCAGGCGGCTTCGGCCGTCTCGGCGGCTGTCACCCGGTAGTTGGGGCCTTCGATCATGCGTTGCAGCACGTTGCGGTTGGCCGGAGAGTCTTCGACCAGCAGGATGTGCCACTGCGGGCCCTGGGGCTCGGCGGCAGGCGAGGCGGGCTGAGCGGGGGCCGGCTTGGCTTCGGCGGTCTGAGCCGTTTGCAGCTGGAGGCGGGCGGTGAAAGTCGAGCCTTGGCCGACGGCGCTTTCGACGCGCAGGCCGCCACCCATGAGCTGCGAGAGGCGGCTGGCGATGGTGAGGCCGAGGCCGGTGCCGCCGAAGTGCTTCTGGATGCTGGCGTCGGTCTGGGTAAAGGCGTCGAAAATGGCGTCGAGGCGGTCTTGGGGGATGCCGATGCCGGTGTCCTTTACTTCCAGCTCGACCGTGACGCGCTGGGCTTCGGTCTCCACGTGGCGCAGGTGCAGGGCCACTTCGCCCCGGCGGGTAAACTTGAGCGCGTTCGAGAGCAGGTTGATGAGGATCTGCGAGATGCGGGCGGCGTCGCCATGGAGGGTGTGCGGCAAGGCCCGATCGACCTGAAGGGTAAAGGCGAGGCCTTTTTCGTCGGCCTGCAGGCGCAGGAGGTCCATCACCTCTTCGGCCACTTCGCGGAGGATGAGGTCGGCGTGGTTGAACTGGAGCTTGCCGGCCTCGATCTTGGAGAGGTCGAGCACGTCGTTGATGATCACGAGCAGGCGCTCGGAGGCGTCGAGCGCGACTTTTACGCAGTCGTTCTGGCGGTCGTCGAGGTTGCTTTGCAGGAGCACGTCGAGCATGCCGATGACGCCGTTGAGGGGCGTGCGGATCTCATGGCTCATGTTGGCGAGGAACTCGCTCTTCATGCGATTGGAGGCGGCCTCCTTCTCGCGCAGCAGCTCCTGCCGGGCGGCTTCGAGCTGGGCGGCTTCCATCTGCGCCTTGCTGGGGAACTGCAGGATGGTGGGCAGTGCCCGCCAGAGCACGATGCTGGTGCCGAGCGAGACGAGGCCGGTGAGCAGCCGCAGCGCGGCGTCGACCCGATAAAGTGGGTGCCACATCCCGATCATGCTGAAGATGTGGGTGACGCCGCAAAGGAAGATGAACGACGCAAACAGGTAGAACAGGTTGCGGTGGATCAGGTCGGACCGCTGCTTGACCAGGATCCAGAGGGCGTACGGGATCGAGAAGTAGGCTGCGGCGATCAGCACGTCGGCACCTACGGCGAGCCAGAAGGTGCCATACTCGACGGTATAGCAGTGGCTGTGTGGCATGAAGCCCTTCGTCGACCAAAAGTGCGTGAAAAAATCGTTCATGCAGGCACAGGTGGGAGCAGATGAACCTCGTGTTGGGGTGAGTCCGACGTTGCCAGCGGAGACAAGTCTGGTTTTGCTGGGCAGCTTACATGCAAGAACCGGAGCAAGTCGATACTTTCGCGCACTCGGGCGAGGTGGGACTCGTGGAATGGCATGATTTTGTCAGCTCCCGGCCCTTCACGTTTGTGAATGGGGAGACCCTGCCCGGCTTCCGCCTGCGCTACGAGACCTACGGCAAGCTCAACGCGGCTCGTGATAACGCCATCCTGATTTGTCACGCCTTGAGTGGCGACCACCATTGCGCTGGGGTCCACTCGATCCGCGACCGCAAGCCGGGCTGGTGGAACAACATGATCGGGCCGGGCAAGCCGATCGACACCAATCGCTTCTTCGTCATCTGCTCCAATTGCCTGGGCGGCTGCCAGGGAAGCACGGGGCCCACCTCGATCAACCCCGAGACGGGCCACGCCTACCACCTCGACTTCCCTGTCGTGACGATTGCCGACATGGTCCGCGCGCAGCATCGCCTGTTGACCGAGGAGCTTGGCCTCGACCAGCTCTTTGCCGTCGTCGGCGGCAGCATGGGCGGCATGCAGGTGCTGGAGTGGGGCGTGCGTTACCCGGAGATGGTGCGCCGCCTCCTGCCCATGGCCACCACGGCCCGCCAGAACGCCCAGGCCATCGCCTTCAACGAAGTCGGCCGCCTCGCCATCGTGCAAGACCCGAACTGGAACAACGGCGCCTACCCGCAAGGGCACGGGCCTCACGTGGGCCTCGCCGTGGCGCGCATGATGGCGCACATCACCTACCTCAGCGACACCGGGCTCGACCAGAAGTTTGGCCGCGAACGGGTCAGCCGTGCCGCCGCGCGCACCCTGTTCGACGCCGAATTCCAGGTCGAGAGCTACCTGCGCTACCAGGGGCAGAGCTTTACCAACCGCTTCGACGCCAACACGTACCTCTACTTTACCAAGGCGCTCGACCGCTTCGACCTTTACGGCGAATCCGGGCGGCTGGAGGAGACGTTTGCGCCGGTGCAGGCTCGTACCCTCGTCATTGGGTTCACGAGCGACTGGCTCTTCCCGCCGCGCCAGAACCGCGATATCGCGCTCGCCCTGCTGCGGGCCGGCAAGCAGGCGAGCTACGCCGAGATCGACCTGCCACTGGGCCACGACTCCTTCCTCGTGCACGCCCCCGAACTCTACGACCTCGTAGAACGTTTCCTTCTCTAGCGCATGCCTCCCCGCCAACAGATCAAGCGAGAGACGGAGCAGAGCATCCTCAGCGACTGGATCCAGCCGGAGCAACGCGTGCTGGATGTGGGCTGCGGACGCGGCATCCTGCTCGAACACCTCACCCGCACCAAGCAAGTCTATGGCGTGGGCGTCGACAGCGACCTGGAGAAGGTCGCCAGCTGTGTGAAACGCAGCGTCAACGTCTACATGGGCGACGCGGAAGCCTTCCTCAGCTACCAGCCCGCCGGCGCGTTTGACTGGGTCGTGATGTCACGCACCGTGCAAGAGCTCGACCAGCCCGGCAAGGTGATCGCGGAGTGCCTGCGCGTGGCGGGCAGCATGGCCATCGGCTTCGTCAACTTTGGCTACTGGCGCAACCGCCTCGACATCGTGCGGCACAGCCGCCACGGCGTGAGCGACGTCTTCCCCCGCGCCTGGGAGGAGGACTGGCGGCACAACCAGATCAGCGTCGAAGAGTTCGAGCGGTTCTGCGCCCGGCAAGGTTACAATATCCGCCAGGCCGTCTACCTGCGGGGCGACTGGAAGACGCCGTGCCGCGTCCTGACCGGCTGGCGGGCGGGCTACGCCCTTTATTGGCTGGAGCGCAAGTAGTGGCTATGGAACCGCTGGCCCCTGCCCCCATCGGTCGCGCCGAGCAATGGGCGACCCGCTGCGCCTTCTTTATTGCCGGGCTGGCCATCGCCGCCTGGGCTCCGCTGGTGCCCTTTGCCAAAGCGCGGGCAGGGCTGGACGAAGGCTCGCTGGGCCTGCTGCTGCTCTGCCTCGGCATCGGCTCGTTGATTGCAATGCCGTTCTCGGGCCTGCTGGCGGGCCGCTTCGGTTGCCGTTGGGTTATCGTGATCAGCAGTCTTTTCGTGTGTCTGGCGCTGCCGCTGTTGGCGACAGCCTCGCACGTAGTCGCGCTGGGTGGGGCGCTGTTCCTGTTCGGCGCCGCCGTCGGCTCGGTCGATTGCGTGGTCAATATCCAGGCGGTGATCGTGGAGCGCGCGAGCGGTCGCAGTATGATGTCGGGCTTCCATGGCCTGTTTAGTGTCGGCGGGATCGTCGGCGCGGGCGGAGTCAGTCTGCTTCTGATGCTCGGGGTATCGCCTCTCGGCGCGGCCTTTGTGGTCGTGGGTTGCCTGCTGGCGACGATTCTGGCCTCGATCCGCGGGCTCCTGCCCTATGGCAGCGCCTCCAGTGGGCCTTTGTTTGCGCTGCCGCGTGGGGTGGTGCTCTTCCTTGGCGTGCTCTGCTTCATCATGTTCTTGACCGAAGGGGCGGTGCTCGACTGGAGCGCCGTGTTTCTCCACGCCTTGCGCGGGGTCGACCAGGCGCATGCGGGCCTCGGCTACGCGGCCTTTGCCACCACTATGACGATTGGCCGCCTGACGGGTGATGCCATCGTGCGCCAGCTCGGCGGCCTGCGCGTGATCGCCATCGGCGGCGTGCTGGCGGCGGGGGGGCTGGCCCTGGCCGTGGGCGTGCCGCACTGGCTGGCGGGCATGGTCGGCTTTTCGCTCGTCGGCGCTGGCTGCTCCAACATCGTGCCGGTGCTCTTTACCGCCGTGGGTAAGCAACAGACGATGCCCGAGCACGTGGCGGTGCCTGCCATCTCGACCCTCGGCTACGCGGGCATCCTCGTCGGCCCGGCCATGATCGGCTTCATCGCCAAAGGCTGGAGCCTGCCATTCGCGTTTGCTCTGCTCGCTGTGGCGCTGGTGGGTGTGGCGGCCAGTTCACGCTGGCTGCGGGTCTAGTAAACAATTCTGACAGGCAGACTTTGCGACCGGTAGACAGGGCGGTACAGCGCCTCCATACTGCCCGGATGCTACCCCGATACGTTCTTCCCCTCGCGCTGACCGCGCCGCTGGCTTTGACGGCCCAGCCCCTGATGGAGCACCTCGACCGCGGCGTGGTGGCCGTGCACCAGCCCGATGGCAGCGTATTTGTGAGCTGGCGCCTGCTGGCCAACGACCCCGAAGGCGCGGCCTTCAATGTCTACCGCACCACTGCCCCCGCCGACGAACAGGACTGGGGCGACTTCCGCTCGCGAGACGATGCCAAGGCCGGTACGGTCAAGCTCAACGAGCAGCCGCTGACGGGCCCCACGTGGTTGGTCGACCCTTGGCCCTCTCTCGACCGCGACACGACTTACGTGGTGCGTCCGGTGGTGGACGGGAAGGAAAGCGCGGCGAAAGATCCAGGCTACACCCTGCCGGCTGGTGCGCCGCCGTTGCCCTACCATTCGATCGCGCTCAAAACTCCGGAGGGCTACACCCCCAACGACGCTTCGGTGGCCGACCTCGATGGCGACGGTGCCCTCGAAATCGTGCTGAAACAGGAAGGCCGGGCGCAGGACAACTCCCGCTCGGGCGTGACGGACCCGGTGATCCTCCAGGCTTACAAACTCGACGGCACCCAGCTCTGGGAGATCAACCTCGGCCCCAATATCCGCGCCGGCGCCCACTACACCCAGTTCATGGTCTACGACTTCGACGGCGACGGACGCGCGGAAGTGATTTGCAAGACAGCCGACGGTACCATTGACGGGCTGGGGCAGGTGATCGGTGACGCCGATGCGAACTATGTCAACGATCGCGGCTTTATCCTCGAAGGCTCTGAGTTTCTGACCGTTTTCGATGGCGAGACGGGCAAGGTGCTCGACACGGTGGATTACGTGCCGGGGCGTCACCCGACCGAAGCCCACCCGACGCCGGAGCAAATGGCCGAAGTGTGGGGCGATGGCCGAGGTAACCGCATGGACCGCTTTCTCGCCACCGTGGCCTACCTCGACGGCGAGCGCCCCAGCGTCGTGATGGCGCGTGGCTACTACACCCGCAGCGTGCTCGCGGCCTGGGATTGGGACGGGCGCAACCTGGAGCAACGCTGGGTCTTCGACAGCTCGGCCAGCGCCGAAAACCGCCCCTACGCCGGCCAAGGCAACCACAACCTCGCGGCGGCCGATGTCGACAACGACGGGCGGCAGGAGATCGTCTACGGCGCCATGGTGGTCGACGACGACGGCACCGGCCTCTACAGCACCGGCTGGGGCCACGGCGACGCCCTGCATGTGACCGACCATGTGCCCTCCAACCCCGGGCTGGAAGTCTTCAGCATTCAGGAACGCTTCGACCAACAGGGCATGAACATGCGCGATGCTGCCGGTGGTGAGCCGATCTTCCTCATCCCCTCCGTCAAGGCAGCGGAATCGGGCGGCGACAAGGGCGAAGGCCCCGGTCGCGGCAACGCCTTCAATATCGACCCACGCTGGCCCGGCTCAGAATCCTGGGCGGCAGGGGCCGGGATGAGCGGCATCTACAACGCCGCTGGCGAGCGCGTGCTCGAAAAACCACGCGGCCTGCCCACCAACTTCGCCGTCTGGTGGGATGGCGACCTGTTGCGTGAACTGCTCGACCGAAATTTCGTGCTGAAGTGGAATTGGGAAACGGAGCAACTCGAACCCCTGCTCGTCGCGCACGCCTGCACCTCCAACAACGGCACGAAGGCCACCCCGGCGCTCAGCGGCGACATCTGGGGCGACTGGCGCGAGGAAATCATCTGGCGCACCCGCGACAATTCCGAGCTGCGCATCTACACCAGCACGATCCCGACGGAACACCGCATCGTCACCCTGTTGCACGACCCCCAATACCGGGTGGCACTCGCTTGGCAAAACGTGGCCTACAACCAGCCGCCGCACCCCAGCTTCTACCTCGACCCGGCCGCCCCGCTACCGGAAAAGCCGAAGGTCCGCGTGCGGGAGTAGGGGAGGGCAGAAGATAATTCATTTGGTGGCGACCGCCTCTACCATTGAGCGTTGCGTTGTTGCGAGCGACACGCTTTAGCATCTTGGATCATGCGCTGGCTCTACCGATTGCTGATCGTCTCCGTTTTGGGCTATGCGGGGCTCGTCGGCTATTGTCGTCAGGAGAATATCGCGTATGTGGAGCGTATCGCAGGGGTAGATTTACCCAACCGCCGACTTGCGATGGAATTTTTCGACAACGGCGATAACGTGCTGGTCGGCTATATCAAAACGACCCCTAAGGCCGCAGCGAAGTTTGTGCAGGCACATGAGTTCGAAGGGCAGGGAGGAGTCAGCCTTAAAGCGCTTCCCTTGGTTGAGAAACTGAGCGAAGAGCACCGCCGCGAACCGGAAGGGTTCAACCCGTACTATTTGCGAGATTTCTCGGAACTGAACACCTGGCTCTTTCTCATCGATGTCCCCACTGGGCAAATCTGGTTCACGATCTTTTATCCTGATTGGGCCGGAGATCCCGCCGGTGGAGGACTGCTCTACTTGCCCAAAGATGTAACTCTCCCAGAGAGCTTGAACAAGATGCAATAGGTAGGCCCTAAGCGATCAGATCCCCCGCCACCGGGCGATTCGGGGCGGGGGGAACGAAGCGTCAGCTTAGGGCGCGACGAAGCGCCATTGCTGGTTGGGGCTGGTGTTGCTGAAATACTGCTTCATTTCAGCGCCATTGCTCGACGAGCCCTCGGTATCGAGGCATTTGCCCGTCGCGCGGTTGACGAGCTTGTAGTAGCCCCCGCCCATCGGGACGAAGATCCACTGCTGGTTAAAGCTCGGGCTGCTGGCCCACTGGCCGATGGTCGAGCCGTCGCTGGTGTTGCCCAGGGTATCGAGGAACTTGCCGCCGGTGACGCACTGCAGCTTGTAATAGCCATCGCTGTAGGTGACGACCCAGCGCTGGTTGACGCTCGTGTTGTCGGTGTACTGCGAGATGATCGCGCCATCTGCGGTCGAGCCGTAGTTGTCGAGCATCTTGCCGTTGGCGCGGTTTTGCAGGCTGTAGGTGCCGGGCGCAACGGTTTGCTGGGGGATGGTGACATCGTCGGCGACGGGCCAGCCGTTGACCCAGCTGAGCGTCGTCACCCGCAGCTTGGCGTTGCCGTTGTCGTTACCATCGTAGTAGTGGTAAGTCAGCTTGCCTTCGCCGATGCCGACGTGGCCGGGCCCGATATAGGGCCCGTCGCGGTTGGGGAGGAAAACGCTCCCGCCGCCGTTGGAGACGCTGACACCATTCTTGTCGACGTAGGGTCCCGTGACGCTGGTCGAGCGGGCCACGACGGTGTAGTAGCTGCTGTTGACGCCGTTGCAGCAGAGCCCGCGCTGGAAGAAGAGGTAGTAGTAGCTGCCGTTCTTGATCAGGTAGGGCGCTTCGACCTGCCCGGGCACCAAGTCCCAATGGCTGGAGCCTGAGCGCAGGCCGGTCGTGGTGCTGAGCTGGATCAGGTCGATGCCGGTCTGCCAGTTGCCGTAGGTCATGTAGAGGCGGCTGCCGTCGCGCAGGATGGCGGGGTCGATGGCGTTGTTGCCGGCCACAATGAGGCCGCGGTCAGTCCAAGGGCCCAGCAGGTTGGGCGCGGTGGCGAGGCCGATGGCGGCGGGTGCCCCGATGCCTGCGCAGGAGTAATAGAGGTAATACTGGCCGTTCATGTAGATGACTTCTGGGGCCCAGAAGAAGCCGTTGAAGCCGCTGACGTAATTGCCGATCCAGCCCGGCCAGGTGCCAATCGGGAACACCGGGGGTTCTGGCTGCCAGTCGGTGAAGTTCGGGTTGCTGGACGACATGGCCCAGACGCCGTCACCGGTCGTGAAGATCCAGTAACGCCCATCCGTATTGCGGATCATGGTCGTTGGATCGTGGCTTGGGGCCTGGGCGTTGGCCCACGAAGCGCCAAAGGTGAGGAAAAAGAGCGCGAACAGGCGCGCGAAGAGCCATCCGGCTTTTCGGTAGGATTTCATTGGGAGTGTTTTTTTTTGGGGGGGGTGGATTTGTCAGCCCTCGCTTCGCCAAAGCGATACGAGGTCTATCGCAATATGCGCTGGCCCCTCCTGCCCCCCGCCAGAAAAACTCCCCGAATGGACCCTAAGATTAGTCAAAAATTGTCTTACCCTACCGCAGGAGTGTTCTCCTGCCCGTCTTGCCACAAAGCGTCGTTTCTGCGGCGCAGCCGTAAATCCTCACTCAAACTGCGCATCCTTAGCTTCCGACACCAAGATCTTCTCAATTACAGATAAGGTGAAAGCGCTCTAACCGCTGCCAATGCTTGCCCATAAATCCAGTGGGATGGAGCGCCATTACATATTGTGCCCGTGATCACTCGTAAACGCTGGCGGCATATAGCATCTCTGCGACCATCTTCCAGGTTGGCTGTATTAGCACCCTGCTGAAAAAGTCCTTTTCCGGGGCAGCGGCATAGATAAGCTGTGGGTATGCGCGGTAAGGTGTCGAGACAGTTGGATGCGGTGGCGTTGATCAACCTGGAGTCGTTGATTCCGGCGAAGCATCCGATCCGC